>JAILGP010000102.1 GCA_024696635.1 Eubacterium sp.
ATTAAGCCTCACATAGATATTTGTCAATGTGTTTTGATAATTTTTTTTCACATATATTCCAATATTGCCCACATTCTTTTTTTTAATTTCTATAAATTCAAAAAAGACAGCTAAAATGAGTCCCCTGGGAATCATCTTTAAAGCTGTCTTTATATAAGCATTTTATTTATATATATTGAATTTTTTATGCCTATAGTATCATTTCCTTACGCATATAGTATAAGCTTTTTTCAGCATAGAGTATCGTGTCATATCTTCTTCTCTCATATATATTATCTCAAAATCCTGAAAAAACTTTTTTATATCCTCATCATCGAAAAAGCGTTTCAGGCCGGATTTAACATTTTGATAAAGATGATGTTCAATCTCCTCTCCCTGGCCTGCGCCATGGTTTATATCATTTATGGAATTAACCCTGAGAATAAAATGTCCTCCCGGCACAAGTATACGGCGAATATTATCAAGTATGGCCTTCGTAACATTTTCCTTAAAATAATGAATGCTAAGATCAGCGATTACCACCTCAAAGGAATTATCCTCGAAAGGCATAGCCTCCGCCATATCAAAGACCTTGGTATCCACAACCTCTGGGAAGTTTTTAATAATGTTTTGTATAGCATTCAAAGAACGGTCACAGGAAATTACCGCCTTACCCTTATCGATCAGGTATTTAGTATCATTTCCACTTCCACAACCAAGATCAAGTATAGGCTTCTTACAAGCCATGATTATATTATCAAATTTTACCAGCCAGTCATCATATACTATCTGATCACGCTCATATGATTTATGTATATCATTCCAGTAAGATATAGCCTTATCATCTATACTTTTCATCCTAAAACCTCTCATTTATTTACCAAAGGGGTCTGTCCCTTTTGGCAAATTAGCTTACCTTCTTGATGTATTTTGCGTTCATGGCAAGTAATTCATAGTAATTATCTATCTCAACTATATCTTCCGGATTCATATTCCTGATTTTCATTTTGAAGCTTTCAGGGTGTATGAACATTGGAATATTATCCCACCAGATATCGTAATTCTTCTTTACTTCATACTCTTCTTCAATATACTTAATGAGCTTCTTTCCATCCTCTTCTGTCCATCTTGATACTCCATAAAGCTGATAGCCATGGTCACCACCAATTGAAGCTGATTTAACATAGCCATTTTCATCCGGATACATAATCCATTCATCAGTCTCTTCATGAATTTCAAAACCTGAATATCCAGATTCCTCAAAATATGGATCAAAGATTCTTGCATTGCTAACAAGCTGATCACCATCCACGCAGATTACATTTTTCAAATACTTTCTTGCTACGTACATGGAGGAAATGTTATTTCTCGTCTCATAATATGGATTATATAATATATCAATGTCAGGATACTTGGCTTTCACCTCAGCAAAACGCTCAGCCTTGTAGCCTGTAACAACATGTATTTCATTGATTCCATTTGCATATAGTGCATCTATTACTGTGTCAATCATTCTTACGCCATTAACCTTAACCATAGGCTTAGGTGTGTCATTTGTTGCTGGTCTAAGTCTTGTTCCAAGTCCTGCCGCCATAATGATTGCTCTTTCTACCTTGTGCATTTTTCTGCTCCTTTATTATTAATTATGTTCACGATTTTGAAATATTTTTATTTTCGTGAACAGTATAAACATTAAATGCACTATTGTCAACAATATTTTTAAACTGCTATATCCCCAGCCCGGTTTCCCTCTTCTGCCGTAAAAGTCCATCCACTAACGGACAACTCCTGTATAGTTTCAAATAACCTTATTCTACTTCCTTTTCATCCAAATACTTTAAAGCATATTCGACTTCATAATCAAATCGGCCTTCAGAAATAACATTTTCCGGCGAAAACATTGCAAGTGCAGCGTCTTTTGTCATTGGTATCCTTACATCAAGAGGAATACGATTCTCTCTTGTAAAGTCAGTATCAATCAGTGGCCTACCATCCTCAGCAAGACTGAGAAATATGGGATAATTCACAGAAATATTGTCAGTCAGATAGAAACAGCCTCCATTATTCTGATTTACACCTGAACTCGCTGTTATTCCCATAAGTGTAACGTTTTCACAGTCAGCCAGATATTTTGCCATACCGTCTCCGGCACTCATACAGCTATCGTTTACAAGGACTGTCACCGGAAGATCTTTATATCTTCCATCCGGATAAATATAAAGCTTTTCTTTAACATGATAACCCTTTTCATCCTCAAGACCAAAGGATACCAAATGCCTTTTTTCATTCGTAAAAAGGGATGCAAGTGCACCTGCACAGCAGTCATATCCACCCCCGTTATTTCTGATATCGATCACCAGGTACTCCATGCCCTGCGATTTAAGTCCTTCAATTTTCTCAGCATAAAGCTCTGTCATTTCCGGATAATATCCATGTCTCACTGATGCTATGTTATCTTTTAATGAATCATAAATCTCACTTGAGATTCTCAGATACCCGTATTTCTCATCAAGCATGCAGGCATCCATATTATTATATTTCCTTGTCGCACCATAAGATGACATTAGATAATCCATTGTTGAAAGCCGATTGCTGTAATTACCGATCTTGGGTATATCTGCAGTCTGTACATCTCCCTTGTCATCGACAAAAGTAACCTTTACTGTCTCACCGCCCCTGCCTGCTGCGAATATAGGTCTGTATATATCCTCATTTTCCTTAACGGGAAACTCAAATCCCGAGCAAACGCATTCTGTACGATCTATGAATTCATTTATATCCTCGCCATCCCATGCCACTATCTCAGTACCGTCATGAATTCCATACTTATCAAGATGACATTCGCTGTCTGTAAGACAAATGTCTTCTTTCTGTAAATCACTCTCCACAAGAACAGCAATAACACTTCCATCGCTAAGCTTCACCATAGAAAAACCGTAATCATTACCAGCCATCCTATCCTCAACAGCAATATCAAAATCAATATCTTCAAAATAAACAGAAACATGCGAATCATAATATCTGTATGTTATCTCACTTATAATCTTAGCATAAAGAACCTCATCACTACTTTTCTCTGCCTCTTCAACAAGTGGCATGTATTCACTTTTCAGAGCATCATAGTCCATCTTCTTCCAACTGTTTAGACAATATTCCTTTTGCATAGTGTCAAGAAATCTTGTGAAGCTTTCTGTGTAACTATACCTTGAATAATTGTGTATCTTTGCGTTGCCAATGAAGTCCACCAAAAATAATAAACATAGTATCAAGGTTGCCATATACACCGAAACCGATTGAATCGCTGTAAACACTTTTTTATTTGCAGGAATTAACAGAATCAGTGAAACCATCGACTCTGCATACAGATAAGTAAAATTAGAAAATACATTTATTCCATATATACCCAAATGCGCCAGTGCAATAATAAGAGGTACAAAACATAGCAATATAGCAACAGTTCTATTCTTTTTCATTAATCCACGATATATTATCGTAAGAATCATTATATATAACATTATAACCAATGATAAAATACCATTTGGTGTTTTTAGCGTAAGAAAAAATAAGTACATAAAATCCCCTTGTTTTATCAGACAAAAAATCATGATCACATACGTTTCAGAACAAAACTATAATATATATTCTAACTGTACGTCAAATGGTTCCTTCTCTGCCAAATCCTTATTAATCTCCTCTGCACCGCCCTCAAGTTCACCGAAACTGCTTCATCTGGATATTCTCTGTCAAATATCATTTCACCAGTTTCCTTCAAGCATACTGCCCAAAGACCAAAGCCATCCTTGCGGTAGCGATTCATATTATGCTCTATCCAGTCACGGACTCTTCTTTCATCAAAGACATATGGATAATGTTTGTAAATAACTTCTCATACCTCGAATTATACTATCTGATCTAGTATATATGGATCCTTTATCTTCTTATCTTCTGCGAAGAATATAATCTTCGACATTATCTCAGATGTCTTAGGATCATCATCTACAAATGGAAGGAAGATACGACCTCTGCTCTGGGAATGAACAGGAAGCACATTTATCATAGGACCACCCTCCTGATGGATCACGCCACTTCCAAGATGCACTGTATAGTTACCTCTCGTACCCTTAATAAGTGCATGGGAATCTGTAAATGTGACATTATCCAGCTTAAACATAGGAATCACAAACTCAGCAATAGCCTTACGCATCTCAATAGTAGAATGAGACATTTCCGGATCAATCTGGCCAGCATGAGCTACGCTTACTGCAAGATCCACATCTCTCATTACCTCTGAGAAGATAATATCTGGTATCTCTGATATAGGCTTTCTTTCAAATGTTTTTCTATCATAGAAAGCAACCCACTCAAGAGTTGGAGCCTCTATATCACTTGGGGAGAACCAGTCTGCCAGCGCGTAGATAGTAGCAATGATATTCTCCTTATAATAGATCTTCTGAAGTCCGTCCTCTTCATCCGCAATCCATCTTCTATTACGAAGTGCTCCAACAGTCTGCTTTGGATTAATCTGATTACCTGCATATCTCATACTTTCAGTCAGATTCTTCTCCTCATCAGTCATAACATAGAGTTCTCTGAAGATCTGCTTAAATGGCTGCTTGATTTGTCTATCGAAGCATAACTTCTGGAATTCATGCCATCTTCCTGCAGCATATAAATGACAAGGATGAGCCACAATTACTGTATCAGTACCCTTAAAGCTCTGCGCCTCAATATCCTCTGGGAATCCGAAGAAATCACCCTTCTTAAAGAGCAGTCTTCTCACCAGCTTACCTATTACAGGATCCTTAGCCATATCAAGTATCTCTGAGACAAAGTACTCATTTTCACTCTCCATGGATTCTTCCATCATGAGCCTGGTTCTTCTATACTGCTCAGTAAATGTCTTCTTAGCCTCATTTATATCTAATATATATTCGTCCTTCTTAAGCGTGGCAGGAACAGACTTAATCTTCTTATCGCCCTTCTTTACATTTATACTTACCTTTCCAGAATCATCCGGTTCCAGCCATACCGAGTATTCACCTACATCATGTGGTTCAAGGAAGCCCAGAAGTTCTGAAGATATCTCCCGCTCCATCTTGAGAATAAATCTTGTCTCATCATCATAGCCCTCAACCTTAGCAAGATTCTTTATAGCCATTTCAGAAGCTTCCTTCTCGCTAGCTCTTCTCTGAGCCCCAAACTGCTTAGAACCCTTAAGGAACTTCTGAATAAACTGATACTTTTTCTTTGCTTCGTTCCTCTTGCCCGGTATAAGAGCATATGCCATGAGTAGGTCCTTATTACGCTTTGCTTCTATCTCAGCTACCGTCTTCTCCGCATCCATTTCACCTCTTGCAGCATCCGCATATTTTCTGGCTCTCGAATGCTTTGCTCCATCGGATATATACTTGGCAGCCTTATATATAGCATCGAATCTCTTCTTGCCCAGCTTCTCATATACTTCATTAAACCAGTCAACATCAAATGCACCTGTATTCAGTTCTTCAGATGTAAGCGGCGTATACTTAGCTATAACTGCCTTTCTCTTATCATCAAAACGTTCATTCATGTGTGCCATGAAGTAATAGCATCCAGATGTGAAGCCTTCCCATCCAAGATACTGCCCTATGATAGGAAGCCATTCAGGGCTATATAGACCTGCCTCAATAAGACGGGATTCACTTATATCAGTTTCCTTTACAAGTTTCTTAAGCTTCTTAGTCTGCTCTTCTACATTTCCATCCTTAGGATCTGGAATACATACAGAGAGAAGGTGTGACAGACTTTCCTTCTTAGAAACATTATTATAGTAGTAACCTGTATAATGATATGTATTTCTATCCAAAGTGTCTTTTCCAAGAGCAGATAGTATCCTTACAAGATATTCCACCCCATATACTCTCGATAGATTATAAATATACTTTGAATACTCTGTCTCAGTATCTCCTCGTACAAGCTCAGTTCCAAGTATAAGGTCACTTATATTCTTATAAGCTTCATCTACAATCTCCATAGTGTGTTGCTGCTTATCACTTAGTTCTTCCACAGACTGCTCATCGAGATTAATATCCAGAAGATCCTGAACCATATTACGCTGTTCAGTTGTATGCCATGAATAAGACCTATTTCTACTTGCAATATTCATACTAGCTTCTCTTACAAATCTTATAACCGAAGAAATAGTTCTCATAGAATCAGCAATAAATCGATCACTAAGAAGCATCTTATACATATAATCTTTACTTATAACTCCAATTGCGGCGGCCTTTATAAAATCTATAGAATGAAGCGGATCATAACTATAGCTTCTTCCGCTATAAACAGATGTTTCCAGAGAACCATCCTCAAGGGCAGGAAGGTATAGCTTATCTATAAAGATATGATTTATAGGGAAATTCCTGATATCCTCTCTAATACCGATCAGTACATTTATAATCGAGCCATGAAGAAGGATATGTTTCAGATATGTCTCATTTTTATCCTTTCCACTTCTTCTCCACTCATCAATAAATTGGTCAGCTTTATACTTATATATAAGTTCATCCTTACAACTAAGCAGATATAGGGCTGCAGCAGCTGAATGGTATTTCCTGTCATTTAGTAGTTCAGACTTTCCGTAATAATATCCAAAAACATTATACATCTGTCCCAGATACTTAAACTTATCCAGCTTTTTACCATCAAGATATATACCAAACATTCTGTCCAACATTGGATCAAAGAACTCTCTATATCCCTTTATCTCACCTTTAGTTCTATGCATCCCCAGGCAAGTATAGATAGCCTTAGTCTCGCTGTCTGTAATCTTATTTTTTTCCTTAAAATCATCCCACAGATCTAAGAATGGATAATCTCCGTACTTTCCATTAATATATTCTCTACCAAGACTATTACCAAGGAGAACCGGTCCATCCCAGCCGTTATACTCTCTATCCTTATTATCATCAATAAGCTTACTAAGCTTTTCAACTATCTCAAGAAGCCGCTTCTCTTTTAGACTGTCAGATGTTTTAACCTTCTTAAGTGCAGACTTTTCGATGTCATTTAATATATCACCCTTAGTTAGAACCTTAACAATATCAGAGCCTGGATAAAGCTCTAAATATTTTTCCACTATAAATGCTATATAATCAGCATCAAGAACTGGAGTATATGTGGCCTCTTCATCATAGAAGGATTCCTGCTCCGCATGACCTTCACTCGTATCACCCTGAATCTCATTTATAAGGATAGTTTCCTTGGTTGTTGGCTTCTCTATAAGCTGAAGCTTCTCTGCTGCGGCTGAAAAGATAAGATCCTCATCCTTCTTAAGCTGCAATATAATATCAAGACCCGCTGTAACCTTCTCTTCTTTTCCATCCTTGAAGAGTCTCTCCAGCATTTCCAACTTCTCCTCCGGACCACGAGTAGAAAGAAGCTCTATAACATGACTTCTTATATCCTCTCTCTTAGAACGGAGCAAGTCCTCTAATATATCATAGCAAAACTCAGGCAGCTTTCCGGCCTTGGCTGCCATATCTCCACCGAGACTAGTCCTATCAGCTTCCAGTTCCTGCTTAAGAAGCATATATGCATAAGTTCTTGTATCAGTATCAGCATTTGCAACTTCCTTTGCAAGCACCTCAAGAAGTTCAGGACAGTCAGGTTCTCGAAGTAAAAGCTCCAGTGTATCCGCACGATTACCATCCCATCCGCTTGAAACATCCTTTATAAGTTCTGCTGACTTTATAATAAGTTCCTTATCCTTTAAGGCACTGGCGCAGAATATCATACGTTCTGCTATATCACCACGCTTAAGCTCAGCCTTATTCCAAGGAAATACAGAAGGTTCAAAGCTGTATCCCTTCTTTGGAATCTCATCTAAGAGCTCATTTAACAGGTCAAAATAATCACGACATTCCTGCTCACTCTCGAAATACTGCTTATAATCAGCATAGGCTTTCTTCATATATTTATCCCTGCAGTTATACCTCGTGTTAGTTCCAGGATATATGGTATTATTTATTGCACCATCAACGCCTCCCATGAATCTGCTGAATATAAGAGCCAGCGTCTCCTTGTCACCCTTAAACCTCTTAATGATTTCCTTCGAATACTTCTGAAGGTCTCCAATATAGTCTATATTCTTCAGGAAGAAGCAGGCAGTCTTTCTCTGATGCTCCGTTCCTTCCATACATAGCTTATATGCTCTGTCCAAAGCCTTAGTGATATATAAACCACCCGAAGCCCAGAGTCCGATATATATCTTCATAGAATCCTCTGTCCTCAGATATTCCTCAATGACCTTATCATCATTTAGGGCATCGACAATTAGACCGAGCTCCTTAGCAGTTACTCTGTCCACATCCTTAGAATCATAAACTCCAAGCCCTGTAAATGTCATGATTGCCCTTTTTACAGAAGCAAATCTGATGAGATTATTATCATTTATTACAGAAAGCATGTAAGTAAAGGCCTTTTCCGTACCAAAGTCCATATTCTCGCAGATAGCCTGACGAAGTCCCTCAGAAAGCTTTGCAGCAAGAAGAGTCTTTCCGAGAATCTCATACATTTTCTCGTTATGACTCATTACCATAGCGCGGATATATGAAACATCCATCATGCCTTCATCTCTGTAGAATATTCCCTCTATGACGTCCTCCACTGCCGGATTCTCTTCATCCAGAAGAGCTGCCAGGTAGTACATAATCTTTTTTCTTTCCCATTCATAACGCTTCAGATATATACCAAGATCTTCAGACACATTGAGAGTAAGTATATCCACAAGACTGTACTTCTTTCCAGCATCATAGTTCATCATATTGGTCACAGTTCTGTAATACTCTATGATTTCCGAAAGTCTAATGTAATAATCCGAATATACCCCCTTATTTCTAAATGACTGTCTATAAATTGAGTTCCAATGAAGCTGCCACTCATCAACCATGTCCATAGATTTATACATATATGGAAGCAATTCCTTATCAATATATGTGGTGAGCTCCTTAACATTATTCTTAAAATAGTCTGAAGGCTTGCCTCCATCATTTAAATATTTTCTTAGTTTTTCTCCAAGCTTATTTGTAACTTTCTCACCATCAACATCATATGAGTAAAAGCCACTATGCACGAATTCATACATATCTTTTGAAAACTTAGATTCTATTTCCTTATCCTTTTTCTGAAAGCTCTCATTCACTTTATACGCTTTTTTTCTAAGTTCTTCTTCAGTCATTTTGTATTCTCCTCATTCTTTTTAGTCTTTTACTATCTTCTAGCTATCTTCCTTTTTTCTATCCTTTTACTTTCTTCTATTTTATTACCACATTCTACCTGCCAGCATAGCAAGTCTTACAAATGTTACCTCGTCTCCTTCGTTGAGACAGATAGGTGTTCCTTCTTTATTATCTGCTTCGTCTTTATACTCAGCTTCGTCTCCATTTATAAAGAGTCTGACCATCCCATCTTTAAATGCAAGCAAGGCTGTATCCACCGCCTTTTCTACATCAGGCTCCTTATCATTATAGATATATCCAAAGGCAACCTTTCCAATCTCTGCCATTGACTTTATATCCTCCGCAGCTAAAGGATCCGGAACTGTACCACCCTGAGAAAGCTTCTGTCTTTCCGAAAAAATCTCTACCATAATGCGTACAGTATCTTCTATCAGTTCTTCCGCAGTCTTAGGACATCTTTCATATTCAAAGGGAACCGGTTTTATCCGCCTGCCCTTCTTTCCCATATTTTTGATATTAACTTGTACCTTCATACCGCCTCCATCTATATAGATCACGTCACATAAATATATGTGTAATAATACCATTCGAATGTTGCATTATGACATCTTTTTTTCTTCCATTTTCCCATCTATCTTCAATTTTATATATTTTTTCAACTTATACATCACAAGTTACTTGTCAGTTCCGGTGGCACACCCCGTGCTTCAATAAGTATGGGCAAAAAGGACTACGATACGGCTGAACATATTCTCGGCAATTGCCTTTCGCATTAACAATATTATCCATCCATGACAGTTCGTCTATAAATATAACCTTCTTCTTTTCTTCTGTTCTTCCAACCATATCTTTTCTACTTTTTTCCAAATCCCGAATCTTTTCGAGGATTTGGAAGTTTTCTATGGTGTAATCCTATAATAAATAAAGTTTCTTATCAAACAAAAAACTTCCAAACCTCGCACAATTTGTCGAATTTGGAAGTTTTCCTATCCTTCTTATAATGTCATTTAATCAGATAAACTGGAATATAATTATGTACCAATTTTATCATAATTCTTAACGAAATCAATGGGATTAGGTATAGTCAAAACGAGCTGAACAACGGTAATCTTACCGCCATACAGCTGGTTAACTATCTTAGGATATCTCATTTACAGAAAAAGTTTCACTCTCCGCTTGAATACTATGCTGAAAAATTCACCCGAAATACGAATAGACAAATAATGGAAAGAGAATATAGTCGATAAACAATATAACAAAAAGCTCTTTCAATATGAACTTCTTTTTTATTAATTCTCGTTCCTTATCGTTAAGATCACGCCATTCCATATAATTCCTCCTTAGAAACCTTAAACTGCTTTACTTCAAGCTCATAACTATATTTTGCATGCACTCAACTGAATATTCATCACCAGCTTTCGTCGGATGAAGTTGTATAAGATAGATGTTGCCATATTTTTCCGTATTGCAATACATATTATATCCCTTGTAAACCCAGGTTTCTCCACCGTGAAAATAGATACCATCAACAGGGTGATGCAGAAGCTCACCATACTTCATCCATCCACATCCATAACTGCCATCTGTATCAAACATTTCCGAAAGTGATTCTTCGTTTATCAGCTTTCCGGAAATAAGTGCTCTATCAAAAAGAAGCATATCATAGGCGCAGGAATGTATATCTCCCGCTCCTCTTGCCTGTTTTATAAATAGCATATAGAGTGTATCCACATATTCATAAGGATCTTCATCCGGGGCATCCTTACTTGGAACAAACTCAGGAACACTGGTAACATCACCTGTCTTCATGCTACTTGTATGCGTCATTCCACATACATCAAAAATATTTTCCTGAAGATACTCTGAATATGTCTTATCAGTTACTTTTTCAATTATCATAGCCAGCAAATTGTACCCTACATTGCTGTATAAATAATCCGATCCGGGTTCAAACATCAGCTCATCATCAAAGACCATATCGAGAAATTCCTCATCTGAAAAGCCATCGTTGTAATATCTTTTCCATTCCTCTATATTTATTTCACCATTTTCCAGGAGAAATGTTTCCTCAGTCACATAATCCTTCCTGAGACCTGAACGCATGTGAAGAAGCTGTTCAATTGTTATATCCTTTCCATATTTAAATTCCGGGAAATACTTATCAAGTGTATCATCAAGGGAAATCTTTCCATCTTCGCATAGCTGCAAGACCGCAGTAGCAGTGAACATCTTGGTTAACGAACCTATTTCGTATGTTGTAAAGGCATCTACTTTATTACCGTTTACATCAGTTGCATTTATACCACCGATAAAAATAATATTATCGTCCGTTCCAAGAATATAAGAGCCTTTAATATCAGATGACTTTCCACATTCTCTTTTCATTATGTTGGCAAGCGGTTTCAATTTCTCATCTTCTGAAGACCAGGTATTATCATTTTCATCATAGACTAGTCCGGAAGTGATATCAGTCGAATCCTCAGTTCCACAAGCACAAAGTGAAATAGTACATGACACCACAAGAAACAAAATAAAACCTATCTTTAATGATTCAGACCATTTTTTGAAAAATCTATTATACATACTACTGTATCCTCCATATAAGTCAGTTATGCCATAAGGTAAAGTGCCAACATTCCATTTATCGATCAAACATTTTATTCCTATCAATCCAACTTTTCTGCTTAGCATTGATTATATGCCTGAATGCCTGCGGAAAATCCGTAATTTCTCTGGCAAGCATCATCAATGCCATAAAAAGTCCTCCACAAATAGAATTTGCGCTGTATATTTTTTCTTCTTTGCCGCTAGCATCGATAACACTCGCTCTATTAAATGGGGAAACCGCGGCATTCTCAAACTCCATATCATCAAATAACATATTCATGAGCTGCTTAACCTTGGACTTATCTATTCCAAGAGACTTTGAGATAACATCCACACTTGTATACTCACCGGATTTAAGTGTGTACAAAAAAGCGATTATTGAAATATTATCTTTGTCAGAGAGAATCCTGAACAAAGACTGTGTCTTCTCAGTATCTTTCAAAAGCTCCTCATACAAATCATAATCTTTTGATTTGTTTAGGAAAAAACTAATATCATTATCTTCTCTCAAACCAAAATAATTGTAAAAAACATCATCGCACATAATTGATGCCATCTTCGGATGTTCCTTTGGATCCCGTGAAGGCGCTTCATAGCTTTGGTTATTGACCCACAGCCCTGTCAGCACAGCCCAGTTGATGTTCCTTATCAGGCCAGCTGTCTTGAAATGTTCATCGGATTTTCCGGTCTCTTCAAATTCTTTGACCGTTGAATTGTAGACAGCCTCAAAAACCTTATCTTCTATCGTCTTTTCTCTATCACTTCTTCCGTACAGATAATCAATCGATACATCAAAGTAATCCGCAATCGCTGGAAGCAGATCTCCTTCCGGATAGCTTCCATTTTCCCATTTTGATACTGCTTGAGGGCTGACACCCAGCTTCTGTGCAAGCTGTTCCTGAGTTACCTTCTTTTCTTTTCTGAGTGAATGAAGTGTTGTAGAAAATGTTCTTTTATCCACGAATATACTCCTTTTCATCTAGCGCGAGATTCAATATGAATACTCTTCGGTTGACTTGGGTACATATTAACAATAACATCAGTTGAGTACAATGTAAATATTCAACAGCTTGTTGTGTTATAGTGGAATTTTTCATAAAATCCTACTATAAGTAGAGCACAGCAGTTGAATTCTAACGAATATATCCTACTATAGGTTTATCGCAGTGATTTTATGATAAGCATTTTTCAAAAAAAACAAGAGCATCTAAGATATCTCTTAAATGCCCTTGTTTTTGTTAATGAAACTGAAATATATTCCAAAATAAGGTTCAATCAAAACTGATAAATCACTTCAAATGAACAATCCACTCACCGTCTTCAATACCTCCTCAGTATTGTCTACTTGTCTCATTGTCCTAAAAATCACAAAAAATCACTTGCCTTTATAAATAAAATTGCTTTTATAACTCCACCTGCAAATAACAAGCATGCCGAAGCAATAATTACGACAAACAAATCCGGAACAAATGCCTTTACTACCCATAGCGGTGTTTTGAAGAAAATTCCAGTCAACATTAATATAAATGTCGGAAGCGCCACATGAAGAGCTATTAACCATATGGCAGTTCTCCAATTTCTTCCTTTTAGGAGACGTTTCTTATACCTTCCAATCATAATTAACGGCAATAGGGCAACAACAAGCACCGCCAGGTATATTCCATCATACATGAGATG
>JAILGP010000109.1 GCA_024696635.1 Eubacterium sp.
AAGTAGTAATAATCATAATGACAACCGATATTGCCATTAATTTAAATGTCATAATAAGATTTAAATCAAACCTTGCAACTCTTATAAATCAAATTACTCCGAATTCAATATATAAACTCATATTACAAAAAAAATCAATAGTCACTTAGTGAACGACGTTATTTTTGAGTGAACGACGTTATTTTGCGTATTTCCAGTCAACTTGTATTGCAACTTGTATTGTAGCTTATCCCATTTTTATGACAACTTATGTTACTGTAAGTGCGCTTTCAAACACCCTAGCAGCACACTTTCCATTTCAACGCATCACATTATTCTTTTCAACGCAGCACGCTTTCCATTTCAACGCAGCACACTTTCCATTTCAACGCATCACATTTTCACTGCCAAATGTTATTTCCCAGCCAAATAACAACTTTTAATAAGCAACATAAAAAGGGAAAGGCAACTTACCTCTCCCTTAAATTTACCAAAAGGGTCTGACCCCATTGGCAAATTAAATTGTGCACAATCGAATTTACCAAAAGGGTCTGACCCCTTTGGCAAATTTGGAAGCCTCGCCCTTGACACTGGCACTCAAAACCCCTACTCCATATCCAATAAGACCACCCAAGCCATTACTGATCACATCATCCAGCTCACAAAGACCAAAGCCCGTCACATACTGAACCAGCTCAATAAGTATGGAAAAAACAAATGGAATAAGCAGGATATAGGCCTTAGGACATAGCTTATAAAGTATGAGCCCCAAAGGAATGAAAAGCCATATGTTATTAAGTATCTCCACACGAAGGGATGGAGAAGATATAAACTGCTTATAAGACCAGAATACTTCAAACTCAGCTAATGCGGTTCCCTCTTCCCTATTCATCAAGGTCATATAAACAATAAATAAAATATACATAAAGAGTAATAGCATATTAAATTTCTTACCAAGCAGCAAGGATAAGATAAGGAGTATAAGCCCAAATATGATAACAGATAAAGTATTGGAATATAGGAAATGTCTTAGATTAAACATCTTCCTTCCATTAGCATCAATATAATAAATCTTACCATTTTCTCTAAGAGTACCATACTGGCCCTCTGAAAGAGCCACCGGGTTTCCATCCAGGTCATAATAAGACTCTGTCTTAAGACTATTATCAGAATAAAATGTATATTTTACACTTGCATATCCAGCACTTGTTACCATAGGTTTTCCATCAGGACCAAGGTAAGTAAGCCTGTCGCATCTACCCTCTTCATCATATTCTCTATGAAGACCATACTGACCAAGATATATAGCTACGGGATTCTCATCCACATCAAGGTAGAACTCATCCTCAATACTACCATCATCATAAAAGGTACGTTCAATAATAGAATAACCACCCTGAAGCATGGTAGGCTTACCATCAATTCCTAGATATGATATACGGAAGCACTGATCTAAGTCATTATATTCTCTTTGATATGCATAGTATGCCGAATTCTGCTCTACCGGATTCTGGTCCACATCAAAATATTCATCGGTTAAAATATATTCATCCTTAGTCCTGATCAGTATCGCATAGTTCCTGCCGAAAGCACAGGTAAGATTACCTGCCTCATCATAATACTCAAATCGCTGCACATTCCCCTCCTCAGTAATAACTTCTTTAGGGAATTCCTCCTGACTCTGGTCCTCTGTTTTATCCTTCCTTGGAACCAATAATAAAAAGGAAATGCAAATAAATACCAGCAATAATATGGCTAATATATATGTTTTATAACGATCATCTTTTAACACTTCATTTCCCCCTAAAATCAAAAGACCCAACGTGGTTTGTTGGGTTCTATTGATATAACTATATTTCACATTCGCTCTACTATTGTTCCATTTTACTTCTTAGAGCTGTTACTTCCTCCGAGATACTTTCTAATTCCGAAATCTTTCCTTTTAAACTCTCAATCTCTTTTTCCTGAGCCCTAATCTTACGATTTTGCTTTCTATCAATAATTGAAGCCTCCAGCTTAATCCCACCCGAGCAAAGCAGCCAAATGAATTTAATTATCAAATATAAAATTGTAAATGCACCAATAGCCGCAAAAAACATAAGTATATTTTGCACATCTCTATATTGCATTATCATGTCTCTAAATGTATCCATACAAAAACCTTTCTGATATATTTCAAATGTATATTATTACGATAGTTGGTACTTTAATAAGTATAGCGTAATTTGTTTATGTTGAAAAGAGTCTTAGTCATGATATAAAAAATACAAAATAAAAAGAACCCGACTCATCAGGTTCTTCCAGGTGTAATCCGCAGATATCCACCGCAATTCCAAGTTAGTATTCGTTGGTCTTATTTTTATCCTTCTTTCTCTTCCAAAATCCCTTGCCCTTTTTTTTCTTAGAGGCTTTCTTTGATCCAACGTAAGCAGAAGAATTACCATGATATGTAAAATCATAAGCTCCAGCGAAATTGGTCTTGTAGTTGGTAATGACTGCACCACATACATTCATTCCTGACTGTTTTAGTTTCTTGATACAGTTTTTGATTGTTTCAATCTTTACGAAATCATGTTTGATTACAATGATTACCTGGTCGGCAATAGCATTGAGAAGCATGGTATCAGAAACCATTCCTACAGGTGGTGCATCTAGGAGTACTATATCATAATCATCAATTAATTCTTTGATTCTATAATAGAGAATTGAATCAAGACGGATTCGATCATGCTCAAGTCTGGCAGGAAGTATACTAAGGGTGTTGCTTACATCGATAACAGCCTCCTCAGCTGGGACACTTCCATCATAAACAGCGTTCAAGGAATGCTCATGATCAACCTCTTTAAAGAAACAGCCCCCAAGTGTAGGTCTACGAACATCCATATCTATTACAAGAACTTCCTTTTCTCGATGAGAGAGCTCAATTGCAAGATTAGCAACTAATCCAGTTTTTCCTTCTCCTGACTCACAGGATGTAAAATAATAGCACTTTTGTTCTTCATGTTCACTCATATGTCTTAACATATGAGCAGTCGATATAAGAGCCTCCTGAACCTGAACATGTTCAACATCAATCTCTCCACTCAGATCAAAAGGTCTGCTGGCAAAATAACTTTCATCATCAGGAATAACTCCTAGACTTTCCAATCCTTCAAAATCTTTTTCAAAATCATTTATATTAGTGAGTGTCGGGCTAAT
>JAILGP010000150.1 GCA_024696635.1 Eubacterium sp.
GGCTGCTCCTGCAGTTAGAGCCGCTCTTGGTGAGGAGTTCGGATATCCTATCGGAACACCTGTAACAGGAAAGATGGCAGCTGCTATGAGAAGACTTGGCTTCTTCAGAGTTTATGATGTAAACTTTGGTGCTGACCTTACTATTATGGAAGAAGGAACAGAACTTCTTGGACGTCTTACAAATGGCGGAACACTTCCTATGATTACTTCATGTTCACCAGGTTGGGTAAACTATGCTGAGTATAATTACGGAGATCTTCTTCCACACCTTTCATCATGTAAGTCACCTCATCAGATGCAGGGCGCTATCATTAAGTCATATTGGGCTGAGCAGAATGGCGTTGCACCTGAAGATATATTTGTAGTTTCAGTTATGCCTTGTACAGCTAAGAAGTTCGAGAAGGAACGTGATCAGCTCAAGGTTAATGGAATGGCTGATGTAGATGCAGTTATTACAACAAGAGAGCTTGCTCGTATGATCAAGAGATCAGGTATCATCTTCAACAGACTTCCTGATGAAGATTGGGATCAGGATATCATGGGCGATTACACAGGTGCCGGAGTTATCTTTGGTGTTACTGGTGGTGTTATGGAAGCTGCACTTCGTACAGTTTACTTCAAGCTTACTGGTAAAGAGTCTGAGCCTATCGAGTTCACAGCTGTTCGTGGCCATGATGCTGGTATCAGAGAGGCTTCTATCGATATCAATGGAACAACAGTTAATGTAGCTATAGCTTCAGGTATGAAGTCAGCTAAGGTTCTTCTTGATGAAATCAGAGAAGGAAAGTCAAAGTATCAGTTCATCGAGATCATGGGTTGTCCTGGTGGATGTATCAATGGTGGTGGTCAGCCTTACGTTCGTGAGTGCTTCCTTCCAGATGAGTCAGATGATATCATGGATACATACAAGGAGAAGAGAGCTAAGGCACTCTACTCAGAAGATGAGAGACAGGTACTTCGTCAGTCACATAACAATCCTCAGATTGTTGAGCTTTATGATAAGTTCCTTGGAGAGCCAAACAGCCATAAGGCTCATGAGCTTCTTCATACTTCATATGCTGCAAGAGAAGGATTTAACGAAGTTCAGTAATTATAAACTGATAAAAAAGGGTTATCATTAGTTTAAATTAAAGAGTTTATCATTAGTTTAAATTAAGAGTTTATCGTTAGTTTAAATTAAAGAGTTTATTGTTAGTTTAAATTAAAGAGTTTATCATTAGTTTATAAAAGGGTTTATCATTAGTTTATTGATAATTAAATGATAATAAAATATAGCTCCGTATATTTAGGATTACAGATTCTAGGTATACGGAGCTTTTTCTGTTTTGGTAGAAATTAAAAACAGGAGAGCTTAAATATATGATTTGTAAATCTATTATTAATATTTTGAACAATTTATAATTCTTTGGTTTATAAATTTTGGACTATTTATAATTCTTTGGTTGACAGACCTGTGGTAGAATGTTATAGTCAGTTTTGATGTAGAGGATGCGATGATCATAAGTATCAGACTGGACGGGACCGACCCGGAGGAAAATCTGAGAAAGGGTGATTCGCCGAAGGCATATTGTTTCGGTAACAGTATGTACTGGGCTTTAGATTAATAGTCTAAAGACTGTCATCTTGCATGCAGGATGGAGTGCTACGGTGGATTAGATTATATTTCTGGTGGACCGAACTCCGTTTTGGTCCACCATATTTATTTGGGGGCCTAAGCAAAGATTTATTATAATTCATAAATCAAGGGAGGATTTTGAAATGGCAATTTTTACTGGTTCAGGTGTGGCTCTTGTTACACCATTTAAGGAGAATTCTGAGGTCGATTATGAGCAGCTTAGAAAGCTTGTTGATTATCATGTTGACCATAAGACAGATGCGATAATTGTTTGTGGAACTACAGGTGAGTCTGCAACTATGACTGTTGAGGAGCATCTTGAGTGCATCTCTGTTGTTGCAGAGCAGGCTGATGGACGTATCAAGGTTATAGCAGGTACAGGTTCAAATGATACTGCAACTGCTGTAGAGCTTTCAGTAGAGGCTGAAAAATGTGGAGTTGATGGACTTCTTCTTGTTACTCCTTACTACAATAAGGCAACTCAGGGCGGTCTTATCCAGCATTATGGAAAGGTTGCGGAGGCTGTAGATGTTCCTATGATTCTTTATAATGTACAAAGCAGAACAGGAGTGAATATACTTCCTAAGACTGCAGTTACACTTGCAAAGAAGTATTCTAATATTGTTGCTATAAAGGAAGCTTCAGGTAGTATATCACAGGTGGCAGAGCTTTCTAATCTTATTCGTAAGGAAGGGGTAAATCTTGATATTTATTCAGGAAATGATGATCAGATTCTTCCTATCCTTTCACTTGGAGGACTTGGTGTTATATCAGTTACTGCTAATATTATTCCTGATGATACTCATGATCTTTGTCAGAAATTCTTTGATGGAGATATTAAGGGCGCAAGAGAACTTCAGCTAAAGGCTATAGACCTTTGTAAGGCACTTTTCTGTGAGGTTAATCCTATTCCTGTTAAGAAGGCTACTCAGCTTATGGGTATGACAAATGGACTTGTAAGACTTCCTCTTACAGAGATGGAACCTGAGAATACTGCTCTTCTTGAAAAGGTTATGAGAGAATATGGCATTGAATTTTAAATAGTGTTAATTGATTTTAAATAATTTTAGAAGTTTTAAATGATACAAATTGATTTTAAATGTTTTTAGAAGTTTTAAATGATATTAATTGTCTTAAATGATTATATAATTGGAGATTATTATGACTAGAATAATTATGAGTGGATGCTGTGGTCGTATGGGCAGAGTTATCACTGATATAGTGGCTGCTGATTTAGACACAGAAATAGTCGCTGGAATAGATATAATAGAAGATGAAAGAATGACCTATCCTATATATGCAAATCCTGCAGATATCAAGGAAGAGGCTGATGTGATAATTGATTTTTCATCTCCTAAGGTTTTAGGGAGACTGATTGATTACGCAGTAAGTAAGAAGATTCCTATGGTGCTTTGTACAACAGGATATAGTGAGGAAGAGGTTAAGCTGATCAATGAGACATCAGAAAAAATAGCAATACTTAGATCTGGAAATATGAGTCTTGGTATCAATACTATCATTAATCTGCTTAAGACAGCTACATCTGTATTTTGCCCTGCAGGATTTGATGTTGAAATCGTTGAACAGCACCACCATAACAAGCTGGATGCTCCTTCAGGAACAGCCCTTATGCTTGCAGATGCTGTAAATGAAGCTGGCGGAGGCGACTACGAATATATTTATGATAGAAGTGACAGACGTGCTAAGCGTGATGCTAAGGAGCTTGGAATTTCAGCTGTAAGAGCTGGTTCTATTCCTGGAACTCATGAAGTTATTTTTGCAGGCCAGGATGAGGTTATAGAGATAAAGCATATAGCTTATTCAAGAAATATATTTGGAAATGGTGCAGTAAGCGCAGCTAAGTTCCTTGCAGCTAAGGAATCAGGAATGTATAGCATGCGTGATGTTATCGATCAGGCAATCAGCTAGAAAAAACTTGTAATCGGCTGGAAAAAACTGGTAATCTGCCAGAATATAATTGGAGATTACCAGAGAAATGACTAGGTTATAAGCTGAGGAGTAAGCTATAAGATAAATGATAGGAGATTAGATATGACTGAAGAACAGATTCTGTGTAGTGCTTCAAAATATACTAAGAAATTTTATCTGAACCCAAGATATTCAAATCTTCCTAAAAAAATACAGGATGAGCTTAAGGTTGCCCTTGTTATATTTACAGAGGAAATAGGTGGTACCATATATCTTTATTTTGATGATGAGGGTGGACTTTCCATAGCAACTGATTACAATGAGGATGATTTCCTTTATGATGAAATAGGAAGTGGACTTAAGGTTAATCAGCTTCGTATGGAGAAGAGAGAGCTCTTTGAACAGCTTGAGGAATATTATGAGCTGCTTATTATGATGAGGGACGGCGTATAATATACTAATAAATATAGAAAGAATAATGGGGGATTATATTATCCAAGTAGACTTGAAGGGTGATATATCCTGAAATGAGGTATGGGCATGTTATTTGCTATAGATGTTGGAAATACAAATATTACAATTGGTCTTTTTGATGGAAAGAAGCTGGTTAAGCAGTTTCGTATGATTACTAAAACCAATAGGACATCTGATGAATATGGCGTATTCTTCAGACAGTGGCTCAGCGTAAATGGAATTGAGGATGCTACTATAAAAAATGTTATTATATCCTCTGTTGTTCCAAATATTATGCATTCACTTACAAGTGGTATTATTAAGTATTTCAATACAGCTCCTCTTATTGTTGCTCCTGGTCTTAAGACAGGAATCAGGGTTGCTATTCATAATCCTAAGGAACTTGGTGCCGACAGACTTGTTGATGCAGTTGCTGCTTTTGAAATGTATGGAGGTCCTGTTATAGTAGTAGACTTTGGTACAGCTACAACTCATGATCTTGTATTGGAGGATGGTACATTTGCAGCAGGAGTAACTTCTCCTGGAATCAGACTTTCTGCAAATGCCCTTTGGACAGGTACTGCTAAGCTGCCTGAGGTTGAAATCTGTAAGGTGGATACTGTACTTGGAAAGGATACTGTTTCAAGTATGCAGGCTGGTATCTATTATGGATATATTGGCCAGACAGAATATATCATTAAGCAGATTAAGAAGGAGTCGGGACTTGATGATATCAAGGTTGTAGCCACAGGTGGTCTTGGGAAGCTTATTTCTGAGGCAACAGATGCAATAGATATATATGATCCAGAGCTTACACTTCATGGACTTAGAATAATTCACGATAAGCAGAAATAAGTATAAATAAGTATAAATAATATGAAAGACCTATTTACTAATAAATTAATACTTGGACCAATGGCAGGGGTGACAGACCTGCCTTTTCGCATTTTATGTAAGGAGGAGGGGGCAGACCTAATGGTGACCGAAATGGTTTCTGCCAAGGGGCTTTACTATGGAAGTCCAAAGACAGATATCCTTCTTATTACATGTCCGGAGGAAAAACCGGTGGGAGTCCAGATTTTCGGAAGTGATCCTGATATAATGGCTAGTCAGGCCAAGAGGCTCATGGAACGAAAATATGATTTTGTGGATATAAATATGGGTTGTCCCGTTCCTAAGATTGTAAATAATGGTGAGGGTTCGGCCCTTATGAAAAAGCCTGATCTGGTAAAGGATATAGTGAAGGCTGTATCTCAGGCTGTAGATGTTCCGGTTACAGTCAAGATAAGGTCGGGATTTTCGGATGATCAGATAAATGCACCGGAAATCGCTATTGCTGCTCAGGAGGGCGGTGCTGCTGCGGTTGCTGTACATGCAAGGACCAGAATGCAGTTTTATTCTGGCAAGGCAGACTGGTCAGTTATAAAAAAGGTAAAGGAAAGTGTCGATATTCCTGTTATTGGAAATGGCGATATCCAAAGCTATAAGGATGTTTTAAGGATGAAGGAAGAAACTGGCTGTGACAGCTTTATGATAGCAAGAGCTGCTAAGGGCAATCCTTGGATATTCCGAGAGATAAAGGCTGGTCTTGAGGGCGGAGAAAAAAATATTCCTCCAAGACCTGAGAGACAGGAGATAAGGGATATGCTTTTAAGACATATTAATCTCATGCTTGAGCTTAAGGGTGAATATATAGGTGTCAGGGAAATGAGAAAACATGTCGCCTGGTATACAGAGGGCATGTACAATTCGGCTAAGCTTAGAAGCAAGGTATGCTCTATAGAATCGGCGGAAGAATTGATTGATGAAATAAATAAAACTTTAAGTTAAGTTATTAATTGGTGATATATAAAATTATCAGGTCAGATTAATGAGTTTACTTATTAAGAAAAATTTATTATGGTATACTTATTCAGAAAAATTTATTATGGTTTACTTATTGAGATAAATTTATTACATTTAGTTTTAATATTTTTAAATTTACTTAGTGGAAGGGGTAAAAGATGTTTAAGGGAAAAGGGAGTTTGTTGAAAAAGGCGATTTCTTACGGACTTGCGGGCCTTATGGTATTTGCATCTACAGGTGCCTGTCCGGTAGAGGATTCGGGAAGGGCTTTGATAGGAGATGGCCCAATGGGAATTGGATATAATAATCCAATTGAAGAAATAAGTATATCTCAGGGTTCATCAATAGGAAATGCTAAGGCTAAGGACACACTCATGATATATATGGTAGGTTCCAACCTTGAAAGTGAGAATGGCTGTGCGTCCTGGGATCTTGCAGAAATGATTCAGAGTGATTATAACAGAGATGATATAAATGTAGTTGTTTTTACAGGTGGATGCAGCCAGTGGAAGATTGATATTTCCAGTGACAAGAATTATGTCATGAGGCTTGCTGATGGTGATGGTGTTTATATGGATGGTGAAACAGACCAGCTTTATAACATGGGTGATCCGGAAACACTTCTGGGGTTTCTTAATTTCTGTAAGGAAAATTATAATTCTGAAAATTATGGTCTTATTTTATGGGACCATGGTGCAGGACCTGTTTATGGATATGGAGCAGATGAGATATATAAAAATGACCTGCTTACCTATGAGGAAATGAGCCAGGCTATGGCTTCATCGGCATTTGGAAACAAGGGGCTTAGCTTTGTTGGATTTGATGCCTGTCTTATGGCATCTGTAGAGTATGCTAAACTTTTTGAGCCATATACAGATTATCTTATTGCCTCTCAGGAGGTCGAGCCTGGAATGGGATGGGATTATTCCTTTCTGGGTAATGTAAATGGTCTTTCAGATGGTGAGGCTTTTGCTAAAAATGTAATCGACAGCTATCAGAATTATTATGAGACAAATGCTTCTGTTTTTGCAAATCCACTTTATACTATGTCTTGTCTTGATCTTAGAAAAGCTAAAGATCTTATTGGTGCAGCCGATAAGTTCTTTGGGGATATGTATAATGAACTTGGAAATGATAGATATAATGAGATAGTAAAGGCCAGGGATGATGCTCTTAATCTTGGAGCGGCGGCCTATGGTTCTAAGGGAGATAGTATTGACCTGATAGATATAGGTTCTCTTGCCTATAATTTTGGGGATATATGTTCTTCTTCAGAGGCTTTAAGTAAATCTCTGGAGGAAATGGTGGTATATCAGTGCTCTAACGTGGAAGGCACATCCGGTTTATCTATATATTATCCATATAACAATCAGATGTTTTATGATTACTATGGTCAGAACGTAATTGAAGATATTAGTATATGTGATAATTATACTAAGTTTATAGATGCATTTTCCTATGCCTGGGATGTGAATGGTCAGGATTTATCTTCCGTATTTGATTTTGATCAGGACCAACCTGATGTAGAAACAACTGAAGCAAGTACCGAAGCTACAGAGGCAAGTACCGAAGCTACAGAGGCAAGTACCGAAGCTACAGAGGCAAGTACCGAAGCCACAACAGAGGCAAGTACCGAAGCTACAGAGGCAAGTACCGAAGCTACAGAGGCAAGTACCGAAGCTACAGAGGCTAGTACTGAAACCACAACTGAAGCAAGTACCGAAGCTACGACTGAAGCAACAACTGAGGCTGTGACAGAGGCTGCAAGCGAAGAAACAAGTGAAGAGACAACTGAGGATGTGTCAGACCCGGGTCTTCCTGCTACTATGTTTACCCCTCACACAGGCCTTACATTTAATCCTGATTTTATAAATTTTAAGCTCAATGAAGAACAGCTTTATAATACATCATCAGTAAGCTATTCTATTCTTTATAGAAATGAAAGTTCATACTATTATGATGCATTTGCACCTATTCTCTGGAATATCAGTATTGAACCGGATAGTAATGGTAATGTTAAGATACCTATGAATCCAAGACTTATTGTTGCAAAGACCTTGGGGGAAGAGTGTATATGGCCATTTAAGGAAGTAAGTAAACAGGGTTCTACAAGGACCTATAAGTCAATGGGACAGTATCTTATTGCTTCAATGGCGGATTTTCCGAATTGTACTACTGAAAGCGTAACGGTAACTCTCTCTATAGAGGGTAATGGAGAACCTAAGATAATTGGATTTGATGCAGAATCAGCTACGGAAATTGCAGGAAAGAGTACTGTTGATGCGTCAAAATGGAGCTATATGGGTTATTATAGTCCTACTTATCTTCCTACAAAGGATGAAAATGGAAATATGCTTCCTTTTAGTACTTCTGATAGAGATAATTCTATGTATTTCCATTATTCTGAACTGGGAGATAATTTTAATTTTGTAAGTAAGAGACTTTCGGAACTTGAAGGTGAATTTGTATGTCAGGTTGTGATTACAGATATAGCTGGTAACAAGCATGCATCAAATTATGTTGATATAACAAGAAAACCTAGAATATATTCTGAAATAGAAACTGAAAATGGTAAGATGAGATTTAAAACCTTCTTAGACCATTCTGAGCTTGTGGCTTATGAGGGAAGTGATAGTGTGGTTGAGGTTCCGGATGAGGTTGAAGGAAAACCAGTAACTATTATTGGATATGGGGTATTTAGTAATACTGACATAAAAGAGGTAAAGCTTCCTAAGACTATTGAGGGATTGGGACAAGATGCATTTGCTTATTGTCGAGAGATGGAAAGTATAGAGCTTCCGGAAGGGCTTAAGGAAATTGGTGCAAGTTGTTTCTCGTCTTGCGAAAAATTAAGTGGTGTTGAACTGCCTGGTAGTTTAGAGGCAATCGGAACATTTGCCTTTTCCTATTGCAAAAACCTGGGACAAATTAAGCTTCCTAAGAATCTTACATATTATGGAATGTCTGCGATTTCGGCTGAAAATGGTATAGATGTGGGAGGTGGAATGACCAATTTCCAATATATCAATGACTGTCTTTATAATAAGACCGGTACTAAGCTTATTCAGTGCTTTTCAAAAGAAAGTGATTATGTGATACCTGATGGGGTTGAAAAAATAGGTGATCATTCTTTTAGAAATAATGATTTTATAGAGAATCTTACTATCCCTGAAAGTGTAAAGGAAATTGGAAATGGTGCATTCTATGGAATGGAAAACCTTAAGAGCTTCAATGTTCCTGATTCTGTTGAAGAAATAGGGGATTCGGCTTTCGGTAACTTTAATCTTGATGAGGATAAGGATATGGAAAGTGTAAAGCTTGGTCCAAATATAAAAACTATAGGAAAAAATGCATTTTCAGCCTTTAAAGTAAAGAACTTTGAAGTAGATGAAAATAATAAATATTTTTCTACTAAAGAAGGGTTCCTCACAAATAAGGCTGGAGACGGACTTATTCTTGCTCCTTATATGGAGAGTGGAGAGGTAGTTATTCCAGAAGGAATAATAAGTGTATATGCTGAAGATGCATTTTCGATAAACAGGGAAGCGGATAGACTGGTTCTTTCGGACTCTGTAAAAATATTGAATGGCCAAGCTTTAACTTATATGACAGAGCTTTATATAGGTGCAGGACTTAATTCATTTATTGATACTCAATATGTATCTAATTTGACAAATATCGAAATAAGCGATCAGAATACAAATTATAAGGTTGTGGATAATGTTCTTTATACAGGTGATATGAAGGAACTTCTTATCTATCCACAGGCATCTAGTGCGGAAGAATATATAGTTCCTGAAGGTGTTGAAAAGATTTCAGAGGAAGCATTAGGAAGTGCATATAATCTTAAGAAGATCAGTCTTCCATCTACACTGGCTTCTTTAGGTACAGATTATAGTATTTCAACGGGAAATGGAGTTTCAGGTATTCCATTCCTGGAAGAAGTGACTGTTAGTGAAGATAATCCTAAATTTTCATCAGTTGGTGGAGTATTATACTCCAAGGATCAGAAAACTTTGTTGGCGGTACCGGCTAATCTTCCTGGAAAAATTGAGATATTAGATGGTGTTGAATTAATAGAAAAATCTGCGATTTATGCTATTAATAGTGCTGATGAGGTGGTTCTTCCGGATAGCCTTACCAGAATAGAATATGGAAATTTTGTATCCTTCATAAGAGAAACAAGGGTAGATATCTATGCTCCTGAAAATCTTACATATATTTCCTCTGGTTCCTTTGGAACTGCTTGTAGAGGATATGTGGTGCTTCATGGAAAGAAGGGAAGCTATATAGAAGAATTTGCTGGACTTAAGGGACTAAGGTTTGTAGAAGAATAAAATATATTTATAGGCCTGCTTATATGTTTAGTACATATAGGCAGGTTTTTTTATGATGATATACTTATTTTATCTATCTTGATAGGGCGTTTTTTGATCATATAGCTTGTGTGTAAATTTTGTGGTAAACTTGACCGAGATAAATGAAAATGGTACTATTATGAGAACTTTTGGATTTATTTGGAGGAAATCTGTTATGAATAAGTTTTTGAAGAAAAAACTTAAATTTGTAAAACAGAATATGAGAATGATTATTTATGTGTCGGTTATTGCCATTCTTGCTTTAATCTGTACAGTTTCTCTAGTTCAGCAAAGTATAAGCAAGAAACAGTATATGGGCAGACTTCTGGCGATTACCCCTCTCTATGAGGTTAAGGCTGATACTATGGCTATAGCCAAGATACCTTATGAAACATCTGGAATCTATGTTACCTCAGAAGAGGGAAGCGTAGATGATGTTGGCGCTTATAATGGTGAGAAACAGCTGACTGAGCAGCAGAAGAAGGACAAGGCGGCTTTAGAGGAGCTTCTTGCATCTACAGCTGCAGAGGCTGCAGAAACCTCTACAAAGGCTGATGCTGCTCTTGCCAGAAATGAAAAGTATCAGAAGAATTCTATGGTGGCTATTAACGAGAATACTAATGTTACATTTACAACTCATGCTAATTCAACAGGTACTTCTACTCCAGTTTATGCGAATGGCTCAAATGGAACCTATCAGGGCCAGTTTGTTATTACAGGCTATTGTCCTTGTGCAATCTGTTGTGGTAAGACCAATGGTATTACTGCCTCTGGTAAGCTTGCAACAGCAAATCATACAATTGCGGCTGATAAGAGATATGCATTTGGTACTCAGCTTGTAATATTTGGACAGGTGTATACAGTTGAGGACCGTGGTGGTGCTATAACCGGTAACCATATAGACGTTTTCTTTAATACTCATGCTGAAGCTTTGCAGTTTGGTAAGAAAACAAATGTTGATGTTTATCTTTATGATGGTTCTAATGGAACTGAAGCAGCTGATTCAAGTACAACAGATACGAGTACAACGGATACTTCAGCAGGCGAATCTACTGGTTCAACCGGTGGGGTTACACTTATAGGTGATTCCCTTTCGGTTGGAGCAAAGTCTGCCTTTGAGGGATTATGCTCTGGGGCTACTGTAGATGCTGAGGTTGGTCGTCAGATGAGTGCGGCCTTTAGTATAGTAGAAAGTATGAAAGCCAGTGGTAGCCTTGGAGATAAGGTTATAATTGAGCTTGGTACTAATGGTACATTTTCAACTACAGATGGTCAGTCTTTGATTGACAGTATAGGAAGTGACAGGCAGATTTACTGGGTAAATACCTACGGACCTAGTCTTGATTGGTATGCGGATGTTAACTCTGTTATATCGACCCTGGCGGCCGCCAATTCCAATGTAACCATGGTGGATTGGGCTTCTGTCGGTCAGGCCCATCCTGAATATTTTGCTTCGGATGGTATCCATATGTCCAATGAGGGATATAGTGCATTTGCCCAGACAATGTACAATGCACTTTATTAAGATATTAATTCACTTCTTGACGGATTAGGATTATGGTGTTAATCTGCTAAAGATTAATATAATTATTTTGGTTTTACTGGAAAGAGAGGCTATATAGATGGGATTTCTTTATAGAAGTACTAGAAATGCAAATGAAACAGCTACAGCAAGTCAGGCTATACTTAAGGGTCTTGCTGAGGAAGGCGGACTTTTCGTGCCAGATGAACTTCCACTTTTGGACGTTCCTTTTGAAGAACTGGCAGCTATGAATTATAAAGAGGTGGCATTTGAGGTTATGAGCCGCATGCTTACTGACTTTACAGATGAAGAGCTTCATTATTGTATTGACGGAGCTTATGATAGTAAGTTTGATACAGATCTTATTGCTCCTGTTAAGTATCACCATGGAGCTTATATTCTTGAGCTTTTCCATGGAAAGACAATTGCATTTAAGGATATGGCCCTTTCTATTCTTCCATATCTTATGACTACAGCTGCAAAGAAGAATGGTATTGATAAGGAAATCGTTATTCTTACAGCAACTTCAGGTGATACTGGTAAGGCAGCCCTTGCAGGTTTTGCTGATGTTCCTGGAACAAGAATCGCTGTTTTCTATCCTAAGAGTGGTGTAAGCCCTATTCAGGAGAAGCAGATGGTTACAGAAAAGGGTAAGAATACATTTGTAGCAGGAATCACAGGTAATTTTGATGATGCTCAGACTGGTGTCAAGAATATGTTCCAGGATAAGGAACTTGCTAAGGAGCTTTCTGATAAGGGATTCCAGTTCTCATCTGCCAATTCTATTAATATAGGTAGACTTGTTCCACAGATCGTTTATTATGTTTATTCATATACAAGACTTGTGGCTGCAGGAACTATAAATGCTGGAGATGAGATTAATATAGTAGTTCCAACAGGTAACTTTGGTAACATACTTGCAGCATATTATGCATCACTTATGGGACTTCCAGTTCATAAGTTTATATGTGCATCAAATGATAACAAGGTTCTCTATGATTTCTTCTCTACTGGAAAGTATGATAAGAACAGAGAATTTATCCTTACAAGCTCTCCTTCAATGGATATTCTTATATCTTCAAATTTAGAGAGACTTATTTATAGAATAGGTGGAAATGATGCTGAAAAGAATAGCCAGCTTATGAAGAGTCTTGCTGAAAATGGAAGCTATGAGATAACAGATGAGATGAAGCACAGCCTCTTTAAGTTCTATGGTAATTATGCAAATACTGAGGAAGTTGCAGATACCATTAGAAAGGTATATGAAGAGGATGGATATATTATCGATACACATACATCAGTTGCTGTATCTGTATATGATAAGTATAAGGAAGAAACGGGAGATACTATTCCAACAATCATCGCTTCAACAGCTAGTCCTTATAAGTTTACAAGAAGTGTAATGACTGCTATTGATGGAAGCTATGATTCGATGGAGGATTTTGAGCTTGTAGATAAGTTATGTGAGCTTTCACGGGTTAAGGTTCCTACAGCTATTGAAGAAATCCGTACAGCTCCTGTTGTTCATGACACAGTTTGTGACAAGGAAGATATGGAAAAGGTTGTAAAGAACTTCCTGGGTATGTAATTAAATAATATAGCAGTTCATTGGTACCATCCTGCTGATCAAAACCAGGACCAAAAGAAGAAGAAAACGGTTTTCTCTATTTTGGCGAGGAAACCGTTATTTTTATGTAATAAAGAACTGCAGTATATAGGAGCTTCTCCAAAAATCAGATGAAAATCAGTATTGTGTTGTTTTATAAATGGAGGAATATTGTATGTATGTTCTTAGAACAAAGTCGGAATTTGATAGTGCTCATTTTCTAAAGGATTATAATGGAAGATGTGCTAATCTTCATGGACATAGATGGAGAGTTACAATTGAGGTAGGGGCAGATGAAGTTCTGAGCCAGGGTCCTTACCGTGGAATGGTTGTTGATTTTGGAAAGCTTAAGGATGACCTTAAGGAGGAAACCCACAAGCTGGATCATACTCTTATAATAGAGAAGGGAAGCCTTAAGGAATCAACGAAGGAAGCCATGAAGGAAGAGGGCTTTACTATGGTTGAGATGGATTTCAGACCAACGGCAGAAAATCTGGCTAAGTATTTTTATGATATTATGTCAACTAAAGGCTACTCTGTGTTAAAGGCCCGTGTTTATGAAACTCCGGACAATTGTGCAGAGTATCGTCAGGATTAGGATATAAATAATGTATAAAATGTATGAAAAGTATAAGGTTGTAGAAAAATTCTCCAGTATAAATGGAGAGGCACGTCGGGCTGGTGAGCTTGCAGTTTTTATAAGATTTGCCGGCTGTAATCTAAGATGCAGCTACTGTGATACTTTATATGCAATTACAGATGATGCTAAATATAAGGAAGAAAGCCTGGAAGATATTATAAATTATGTTGAAAGCTCCCATATAACTAATGTCACATTGACAGGAGGAGAACCACTTCTGCAGGAGGGGATTGCTGATCTTGTGGCAGAGCTTCTTAGTCGTAATCACAGGGTTGAAATAGAAACCAATGGAGCAGTGAGCATTCTTCCTATGTATAGGCTGGCAAAGGAGCTAAGGCTTAATGATGAGCTTAGCATAACTCTTGATTACAAATGCCCTTCAAGTGGTATGGAAAGCTTTATGCTGATGGAGAATTATGAGCTGCTCAGGCCTTGTGATACAGTAAAATTTGTAGTAGGCAGCCGTGAAGATCTGGATAAGGCGAGAAAAATTATTGAAAGATTTAGTCTTACTGAAAAATGTCCCGTATATTTAAGTGCGGTTTTTGGTGCTATTAGTAATGCTGAGATAGTTGATTATATGATGGAACACAATATGAATAAAGTGATTCACCAGCTGCAGCAACATAAATTTATATGGCATCCTGATGCCAGAGGAGTATAAAATGATTGATATATGTTTAATATGTCATTATATATTCCGTAATTAAATCAATATAATCAAATTAAAGTGATTAAATTAATGCAATAAAATAAGCGTGATTAAATTAATGCAAATAAATTAACGTGATTAAATTAATGCAATTAAATTTGAATTGGATAATTTATATAAAAATCTATGTAAAACGGAGTAAAGAGAAATGGCAGTAGATCAGGCAAAAATCAGAGAACACATAAGAGGAATACTTGAAGCAATAGGGGAGGACCCGGATAGAGAAGGACTTGCAGAGACTCCCGACAGAGTTGCCAGAATGTATAGTGAGATTTTCGAAGGTATTGGTTATACTAATGATGAGATAGCCATGAAGTTTAATAAAACCTTTGAAGCTCCTGTAAGTAATGATATGGTTCTGGTAAAGGATATTGAGATATTTAGTTATTGTGAGCATCATATGGCTCTTATGTATGATATGAAGGTGGCAGTTGCTTACATTCCAAGAGACAGGGTTATAGGTCTTAGCAAGATTGCAAGAATTGCTGACATGGTAGGTAAGAGACTTCAGCTTCAGGAAAGAATAGGTTCTGATATTGCAGAAATTATGGAGAAGGCTACATTATCTCCTGATATTGCAGTAATCATCAGAGGCAAGCATAGCTGTATGACTGCTCGTGGAATAAAAAATGTACCATCAGTAACCATGACAACTACATTTAGAGGCGCATTTGCAGATAACCAGAACCTTCAGGACAGGGTTCTCAGACTTGTGGAAATGAAGGGAGACAGAGATGAGTGAGGTGCGTAGAAAGAACATGACCCAGGCAGTAGTTGTATATAGCGGAGGTCAGGATAGCACAACCTGTCTTGCATGGGCCCTTAAGAATTATGAAAAGGTTTATGCCCTATCCTTTGATTATGGTCAGAGACATGCAAAGGAACTGGAGTGTGCTGCCGGAATAGCTAAGAAGCTGGGAGCAGAACATAGGGTCATAAGTTTAAAGGAGCTTAACCAGCTTGCAGCTAATTCACTTACAAGAAGTGATATACCTGTTGATTCAGAAAAGCCTGAGGGTGACCTTCCAAATACTTATGTGGAAGGGAGAAATCTATTATTTTTGACTTATGCGGCAATATTTGCCAAAACACATGGAATCAGTGATATAATAACTGGTGTGTCACAGAGTGACTTTTCTGGTTATCCGGATTGCAGGGATGTATTTATTAAATCTCTCAATACTACCTTGGATCTTGCTATGGATTTTGAGTTTTGTATTATCACGCCTCTTATGTGGATTGATAAGGAAGCAACCTGGAAGATGGCGGATGAACTGGGAGTATTTGATATAGTAAGAAATGAAACTCTTACATGCTATAATGGTATAGTTGGTGATGGTTGTGGTAATTGCCCAGCTTGTAAGTTGAGAAAAAATGGACTGATGAAGTATCTTGAAAAAAAGGATAAAAAATAATTATTTTTTGAGGTGGGGGAATGGAGAAAAAACTTCTTTTTGTTGTCAATCCTAAAGCTGGTCGAACTGTAATTAAATCGGACTTGATTAATATAATTGATATTTTTTCTGATGCCGGTTACATAGTTACTGTTTATCCAACAAAAAATGAGAAAAAAACTGAACAGTATATTTACAATAATGCTAGAGATTATGACCTGGTTGTTTCTGCTGGTGGGGATGGAACTCTAGATAATACCGTTAGCGGAATTATGAAGCTGGAGCGTGAAATCGGCAGACGTATTCATATGGGTTATATTCCCTGTGGTAGTACCAATGATTATGCGAAAAGCCTTGATATAAGTATGAATCCTGTTCAGGCAGCCAAGGATATAATCGAGGGTGATATATGTCATGTGGATGTTGGAAGACTTGAGGATACATATTTTATATATGTAGCGGCTTTTGGCGCATTTACCGAAGTTACCTATTCTACACCTCAGGATATGAAGAATACCTTGGGACGAGCTGCTTATATGCTTGAAGCGGGCAAAGCTCTCTTTAATCTTAAGAATTATCATATGAAGATTTCCTTTGATGAAGAAGTTGTGGAAGGCGATTTTGTTTATGGTCAGATAACCAATTCACTTTCGGTTGGCGGCTTTAAGAATCTGACTGATAAAAATATGTTCTTTTCGGATGGGCTTTTTGAGACAGTACTTATAAGGACTCCAGAGACTCCGATAGAGCTTCAGAGAATAATTAACAGCCTTTTAGCAGGGGACCTTTCAGATCAGATGATTATTTCCAAGAAGTCTTCTAAGATAGTTGTAAAGTGTAGAGAAGAGGTTCCATGGACAGTTGATGGAGAATATGGTGGAAGCTATAAGGTAACAAGAGTATCAAATATAAGAAGAGCAGCAGCTATAGTTCTGAAGGATAAAAGCTCCTTCAGAGGATGAGTTGCGGAAAAAATTATTAGGTCATGCGACTATGTTCATTAGTTGTCATGACCTTATTTTATAAAATAGCTTTAATATCTTGACGGGTTGTGGTAATATTTAAGCAACTATGTGCTAATAATAGTGATTTTTAGTGATTTGCTTTGAATATAAACTATAAGTAGAGCGTTTTGGAGCGTTTTATGAGAGAAAAATTAAAAGCTTGTGGGAATCTTTTGGTTCTCCTATTTAAATTAATATTGTATTTGCTCATATTCTGGACTTTCTACAGACTCTTTGCTATTAAGAACTGGCAGCTGCTATCTATATCCAGAACGGCGGCCGTTACTACCCTTAGTTATTTAATATCAGGTTATCTGTTTGTTAAAATCTATGGTAGTTACGATATTGGTAAGAGAAAGAGCAAACCTATCGTCATATCCCTCAGCCTTGCTGCCTTTATGACTGATCTGGTTGGCTATCTTATGCTGACAGTCATGAATACTAATGATGTTAATAATCGAAACTTTACCTTTAGTCAGCCTTGGCTGCTTCCTATAGTATTTGTACTTCAGGTATTAATTATCATCGGAGCTGCCTATGGAGGTAACTGGGTATATTTCAAGATATTTGATCCTGAGAAATGTCTTATAATCACTTCTTCAGAAAGATCCCTTAAGGAAATCTGCAAGAGTATACGTAAGTACAGACTTCAGTATGAAATATGTAGAAATATGGATTATAAGAATGACAAGCTTAAAGAGGCGATTCCTAAGTACGACACCATATTTATATATGATGTACCTATTCAGGAGAGAACTCAGATAGTTGAATTCTGTTATCAGAATATGAAGAATGTATATATCAATCCGGAAATGGCTGATGTTGTGGAACTGAATGCCCGCCATGTTCTTCTGGATGATATGTCCTTATTTGAACTTTCCTCAAATGGTCTTACTTCTGAGCAGAAATTTGTAAAGAGATCCTTTGATATAATTCTTTCCTGTGTGGCTTTGATTGTTACTTCACCAATTCTTTTGGTGGCAGCTATAGCTATAAAGTCCTATGATGGAGGGCCTATCTTTTTTAAACAGAATCGTGCTACCAGAGGAGGAAAGATATTCTCAGTTTATAAGCTTCGTACCATGAAGGAAAATGTAGAAAATTACCTTTCAGTTGTAGATGATGACAGAATTACACCTGTTGGTAATTTCCTCAGACGTTTCAGAATTGATGAAATTCCTCAATTTGTAAATGTAATCAAGGGCGATATGTCTATAGTAGGACCAAGACCTGAGATGCTTGCAAATATATTTAACTATACAAATGATCTTCCTGAATTTGAGTATAGACTCCGAGTGAAGGCGGGAATTACAGGTTATGCTCAGATTGCAGGTAAGTATAATACATCTCCTAAGGACAAGCTTATACTTGACCTTATGTATATTGAAGAGTATAGCTTCTGGCTTGATGTAAAGCTGGTATTCCAGACGTTGATCGTTCTTTTTAAGAAGGATTCTACAGAGGCATTTAGTCGGGAATTAGACGAAAAAACTGAAAAATATGAAAAGTATTATGACAATATTGTAGCGGGGGAGACTAAATGATTGACATATTGCTTGCAACCTATAATGGTGAAAAGTTTATAGATAAGCAGATTAAGTCTCTGGTGACTCAGTCAAGGGATTCTCTGAATCAGGACCTCAGGCTTGTGATAAGAGATGATGGTTCCACTGACAATACCATTTCCATAATAAAAAAGAGGCTTGAATATTATAAGAAAAAAAGGGAAAATCCTATAGATGTACTTATACTGGATGATAAGAAGCCTTCAGGTTCGCCCTCAGGTAACTTTACCAGAATGCTTAGTCTATCCCAGGCGGATTATATTATGTTTTCTGACCAGGATGATATGTGGTATCGCAGAAAGACTGAAGAAACCTATGCCTGCATGAAAAGGCTTGAAGAAAAGTATGGAAAGACTATGCCGCTTATGGTTCATACAGATCTTTCTCTTATGGATGAAAGTGGCAAGAAAATAGCAACTTCATTTTATGATTATCAGAAGCTGCCGAGAGAAGATAGTTTAGCTCAGCTTATGATACAGAATACTGTAACTGGATGTACAGTCATGATGAACAGGGCGGCGGTGGACCTTCTTAAGGAGGCACCAGCCAGTGAAATGTTACTTATGTATGATCATTTCGCGGCTATACTTGTGGCAGCTACGGGTAAGATTGCATTTATCGATGAACCTCTTATCAGATATAGGCAGCATGAGGGCAATATTGTGGGTGCTCATGCGGCTGATAGTGTGGAGGAATATAAGTCCAGATTCAGCTTTGGAAGGGCTAAGTTCCTAAAGGATATGGATAAGAGCTATCGTCAGGTTGGATATATAGTTAAGAGATATGAAGACAGAATCCGACAGGCTAATGGCCAGGAGACTGTTGATCTTATGAAGGAATATTCAAAGCTTCTCATGGCCAGTAAGGTGGAGAGGATGAATTTCTTCCAAAAGCATAAGGTATATAAGAGCGGCAAGCTTAAGAAGCTGGTTCAGCTGATTTGGTGCTAGAGAGAAATGGTTAAAAAATTTTCGGGTGATGGGATATGAAGATAAGCGGAGGCATCGTAACTTATAATAATGAGAGAACTATAGATAAATGTCTTAAAACAGTTCTTGAGTTTACTAAGGATAAGGGATATGAATTTGAATTATATGTTTATGATAATGCTTCGACAGATTCTACACTTGAAATTATAGAGTCATACCCAGAGGTTAAACTTATAAAGGGTAAGGATAACATAGGCTTTGGTAAGGGTCACAATGAAATAATTAAAAAAGTTAGTTCGGATTATCATTTTGTGATTAATCCGGATATTTATTTAGATATGGATACCATTGGAGTGCTTGTTGACTATCTTGATAGAATGGGCCATGAGGTGGGACTTGTTACACCAAAGATACTTAATAATGATGGTACAGAGCAGTATCTTCCAAAATATTGTCCTACCATAAGATATGTAATAATAAGTAAGTTTCCTGGATTTCATTTTCTAAGGGACAGATATACCAGAAAAAAGGAAAGCTTTACAGAACCTGAGTCTATTGAGTTCTGTACAGGCTGCTTTTTTGGAGCCTCTACTAAGTATCTTAAGATGCTTAAGGGCTTTAGTAAGAGATATTTTATGTATCTTGAGGATACGGATCTTTCGAGAAGAGTTAGAGAGGACGGAAGAAAGATAATTTTTTATCCGGCTGCCACTGCCCATCATAACTGGCAGAGGGATAATACGGGCAGCATGAAGGGGATAATGAGATTCCTTAAGTCACTTGTTATATATTTTAATAAGTGGGGCTGGGAGTTTTAATTTTGTTAAAAATAATCATTAGGGAGTTTTGATGAATATAAGAAGACTGATAAAGGTCAATTTAATAAATATAGGCTTACTTGCCTTGATAGTCGGTTTTAGAATTGCGGCAGGGCTTCTTTTTGATGACCATGATGGTACCAGTAACTATTTGATGGTGAATGCCATTACTATTCTTTTTGGGCTTGGCTGGGCAGGTTTTGCTATATATTCTAATATTACTGTTATAAAGGAAGATAAAATAGATAGAAAGAAAAGCTTACAGGAACTTAAGTCAAGGATAAATAGTGCTGGAAATAAAAAATTTTTCAAGGCAGAAAGAAATCATCTGATAACCATGCTGGACAGCCTGGATTTAAGAAAGAAATATTTTGAAGCCATGGATAAGGACAGCAAACTCAGGGAACTTTTTTTCCTTACAGAAAATCAGATGATGAGAAATGTTACTAATGCGGCTGAATATATGGAAACCTTTGACTATATATCTGGAAGAGATACTGGATATCTGAATACGGTTTGTAATGATTCCCAGGTTCTTCTGGATAAATTTAATAAGCTGGTGGAGCTTTCAGTCACATATGATGATGAAGCAAAAGAGTATGATACACGTGAAATCGATGATATGATCGATGCACTAGAAACAATGAAGAAAACAGGGAGGGCGACGTTAGGGTCATGAATGAGAATAAAAAAAATAGTTCTATAGCAATATTTGGAGTTGTATTTGCAGTAATAATAGTATTGGTACTTGGAATCTTACTTGTTTTTAAGATGTCTTCCAAGGGTAAAACAGTTGAAAGTATGATGAAGCATATTGATGTAACAAGTGCAGAACCGGTAAAGGCTTCTATATCACTGGATGATAATAGTCTTTATGATGAATTACCAGAGATTACAAAGTATCCTCTGGCAGTGGAGACAAGCGCTGATATTGTGATAGAGGTTATGACATCCCCTGAAAAAGCAGGAAAAGATTATGAATCCTGGTTTATAGATGTGGCTGAAAAGTTCAACAAGGAAGAGAAGACAACCGCAGGTGGTCAGACAATAGGAGTTAATGTAAGAAGTGTAAGTTCAGGACTTGCAGCTGACTATATTATTTCCAACAAACATACGCCAGAGATGTTCTCCCCTTCAAATAGTCTTTGGGGTGAATATGTAAATGCAAATGGTGGTGATGTTACTATTGTTAAGGATCGTCTTGTAGGAAATACAGCTGGACTCCTTATTGATAAGAAGCTGAGTTATAAAACATTTGACGATATCATAAGTGCTGTTCAGGGCGGAAGCCTTAATATTGGATATACTAATCCACAGTCAAGTTCTACAGGTATGAACCTTCTCCTTTCAATCCTCTATGCAGGTGACAGTGAGAGCATGTTCAGTGATGCAGCTGTAGAAAACTTTACTAAGTTCCAGAACAATATCCCATTTGTTGCATATAATACTATGCAGATGAGAGATAGCGCACAGAAGGGTACACTTGATGGAATGATCATGGAGTATCAGACCTATGTAAATGAAGAGAACATCAATAAGATCTATGATTTTGTTCCTTTTGGTGTAAGACATGATAATCCACTTTATATTGTAAATGAAGCTTATCTTACAGATGATAAGGTTGAGGCTGTAAATATATTTGCAGATTATTGCATGGAAGATTCCTGCCAGAAGATAGCTACAAAGTATGGCTTCAATGCAAATGATGATTATAAGCCGGAAATGAGCTTTTCAGGTTCTGAAGTTAATAAGGCTCTTGAAATGTACAAGGCTAATAAGGATAATGGCAAGGATATAATTGCTGTATTCGTTGCAGACTGCAGTGGTAGTATGTTTGGTGATCCTATGGACCAGCTTAAGCAGTCACTTTCAAATGGTATGCAGTATATAAATGAAAATAACTATGTAGGACTTGTAAGCTACAGCGATGATGTTACAATAGAGGTTCCAATTGCCAAGTTCGATATGAATCAGAAGGCTTATTTCCAGGGTGGAATCAACGGTCTTAATGCAAATGGTTCAACAGCCAGCTATGATGCTATCGTAGTAGCTATGGATATGATCCAGAAGGAATTGGTTAATCATCCAGATGCTAAGCCAATGATCTTCCTTCTTAGTGATGGTAAGCAGAATGTTGGATATAATTTTGGTACAATAAAGAGTTCACTTAGTGAGTCTAAGATTCCTGTTTATACAATCAGCTATACATCAGATGGTGATAAGGATGCTATGCAGGAGCTTGCAGATTTAAATGAAGGTGCATCCATTAATGCAGATAGCGATGATATCATTTATAAGATAAAGAGTCTTTTTAACTCACAGATGTAAAATAAATCAAAAAATATAATAAATCAAAAATCAAAAATTATTTAATATTTTAGATAATCGATTAAATAATATTTATATATGGAGGAAATTTTATAATGAGCTATGACAAGTATGAAAGTCCACTTTCACAGAGGTATGCAAGTAAGGAGATGCAGTATATATTCTCCCCAGACAAGAAGTTTAAGACCTGGAGAAAACTCTGGATTGCTCTTGCAGAAACTGAGAAGGAATTAAATCTTCTTGGAGAAGATGGTCAGCCACGTATCACTCAGGAGATGATTGATGAGCTTAAGGCTCACGCAGATGAGATTGATTATGATATGGCAAGGGCTGAAGAGGCAAAGGTAAGACATGATGTTATGGCTCATGTTCATACATATGGAGCATCCTGTCCTAAGGCAGCTGGAATTATTCACCTTGGAGCAACAAGCTGCTATGTTGGAGATAATACAGACGTTATCATAATGACAGAGGGCCTTAAGCTTGTTCGTAAGAAGCTTCTTAATGTTTTAAATGAACTTGCTAAGTTTGCTATGGAATATAAGGATCTTCCTACAATTGCATTTACACATTTCCAGCCTGCTCAGCCAACAACTGTTGGTAAGAGAGCAACACTCTGGATGAATGAGTTCTATATGGATCTTCAGGATGTGGAATATATGATTTCACAGCAGAAGCTCCTTGGATCAAAGGGAACAACAGGTACACAGGCTTCCTTCCTTGAGCTTTTTAATGGAGATCATGATAAGGTTAAAAGGCTTGATAAGATGATAGCTGAAAAGATGGGATTTGATGATGTATATCCTGTATCAGGTCAGACCTATTCTAGAAAGGTTGATTCAAGAGTACTTAATGTACTTTCAGGAGTAGCTCAGTCAGCTCATAAGTTCTCAAATGATATCAGACTTCTTCAGCATCTTAAGCAGATTGAAGAACCATTTGAAAAGAATCAGATTGGTTCATCAGCTATGGCTTATAAGAGAAATCCAATGAGAAGTGAACGTATTGCTTCACTTGCAAACTATGTAATCTGTGATGCACTTAATCCAGCAATCACAGCTTCTACACAGTGGTTTGAGAGAACTCTTGATGATTCAGCTAATAAGAGAATATCAGTTCCGGAAGCATTCCTTGCTGTTGATGGAATCCTTGATCTTTGTCTTAATGTTGTTGATGGTCTTGTTGTATATGATAAGGTAATCGAGAAGAAATTTATGGAAGAGATTCCATTTATGGCTACAGAGAATATTATGATGGATGCTACTAAAGCAGGTGGAGACAGACAAGAGCTTCATGAGAAGATAAGACAGTATTCTATGCAGGCCGGTGCAAATGTAAAGAAAGAGGGTAAGGAAAATAATCTTCTTGACCTGATAGCTGCAGATCCTGCATTTGGCAAAACTCTTGATGAACTGAAGGAGCTTATGAAGCCTTCACTTTATGTAGGTCGTGCACCTCAGCAGACGGAGGAATATATTACAGAGGTTATTAAGCCGGTTCTGGATGAAAATGCAGATATCCTGGGACTTACAGCAGAAATAAATGTGTAGATTTTAGATTTTTAAGCTTTAAAGAGTATATGATTAGGCGGTTTGGTTTATATGCCGCCTAATTGTAATTTATCCTATAGTATAAAATGTGCCAGATTATATGTAGAGGCGCGGTTTGGAGGCTTTATGAAATTTTTTGTTACAGGTGTATGTGGTCAGCTTGGACATGATGTAATGAATGAACTTGCATCAAGAGGTTATGAAGGAATTGGCTCTGATATTCAGCCTGCCTATAGTGGGGAAGCTGATGGATCTCCAGTTACCACAATGCCTTATGTATCACTGGATATTACAGATAAGAATGCAGTAGATGCTGCTATTAAAGAAGCAAAGCCTGATGTAGTGGTTCATTGTGCAGCCTGGACAGCGGTTGATGCTGCAGAGGATCAAGAGAATATTGATAAGGTAATGAATATAAATGTAAATGGTACAACTTACATTGCAGAGACTTGTAAGAATCTGGATTGCAAGATGATTTATATTTCTACCGATTATGTATTTGATGGACAGGGTGAAAAACCTTGGGAGCCTGACTGTAAAGATTTTGGACCTCTTTCAGTATATGGTACAAGTAAGCTTGGTGGAGAAATGGCAGTTTCCAATCTTCTCGAAAAATATTTTATTGTTCGTATTGCCTGGGTATTCGGTACAAATGGAAAGAACTTTATCAAGACTATGCTTCGTGTTGGAAAAGACCATGGAATTGTACAGGTTGTGTCTGACCAGATAGGAACTCCTACCTATACATATGATCTTGCAAGGCTTCTTGTTGATATGGCAGAGACTGAAAAATATGGCTTTTACCACGCTACAAATGAAGGTGGATATATATCCTGGTATGATTTTACTTGTGAGATATATAAGCAGGCTGGTTACAAAACAAAGGTTCAGCCAATAACAACAGAGGAGTATGGTGTAGCCAAGGCTCAGCGCCCTTATAATTCAAGACTTGATAAGAGTAAGCTTAAGGAAGCTGGCTTCAAACCACTTCCAACCTGGCAGGATGCTCTTTCAAGATATCTTGAAAATATAGAATACTAATTGGGACTGACCATTGAAATATGGTTAACATAATATTAAGAATTAAATGTGTCAGGGCAGTATATTTAACTGCTTTGGCACATTTTCTTATATAAAAATTATAATAATGTTGCAACACTTTATCGAATTGAAACAACTAATTTATATGTTACAACATATTAATTGCAAGAGTCTATTGAATAGAAGCAACGTATTTTATCGTTATAACTTATCAATTGAAATAGTTTATTTAATTGAAATTAATAAGTAAAAGGCTGTTAAAGAATATGGAAAATAATAAAGATAGAAAACCTGAGAGCCAAGAATATAATAATGATTTTAATCAGCTAGGGGATAAATCTGATATAAAAAAAGAAATCAGAAGGTCTGTCCTGCAAAAAAGAAAAAGTATGGACCTGGCTCTTGCTAAGGAATATTCGGATATCATATGTGAAAGAATCATTTCCCTGAATCCATATAAAGAAGCAGAGGTTATTCTTTCTTATATGAGCTTCAGAAATGAAGTAAACATGGATAAATTAATGAAGGATGCAATAAATCAGGGGAAAGAGGTTTATATTCCCAAGGTGGAGTCGGGACGAAGAATGGAATTTTATAAGTTTTCTGGTGATGGAATGGGTCTTGTTAGGGGAAGCTATGGGATTCTTGAACCGGATACTGAAAAAAATCTAAAGATCTATAAGGATGCTGGGAGAAAAACACTAATGATAGTTCCTGGCGTTGCATTTGACGAAAGCCTTAACAGGATAGGGCATGGTGGTGGATACTATGATGTATTTTTATCTATGTTAGGTTTAAATCTGGATGAATTAGTTGCTGAAGAGGGCAAAACTCTTGGGGTTAAATCATATTTCACAAGTTTAGCGGTGGGCTATGAGTATCAGATAGTTGATCAAATACCAGCTGACAAGTATGATATTAAACCGGATTATCTTGTGACAGAGGAAAGAGTGATAAAGAAGATATAATTGCATTAATAATATTGATGTTTTATAATTACTATAACTAGGCTTATATAATCTTATATATAAAGATTTTTAGCGTAAAGGTGAAAGGATAGGTATTACTTATGAGTGATAATAACATTAATAATCCTATGGGACCAGACCCTAACTCTTATGGAGGTCAGCCACAACAGGGTTATGACCAGCAGGGCTATGGCCAACAAGGTTATGATCAGCAGGGATATAATCAGCCACAACAGGGTTATGATCAGCAGGGATATGGCCAACAAGGTTATGATCAGCAGGGATATAATCAGCCACAGCAACCAGGTTATGGTCAGCAGGGATATGGCCAACAGGGTTATGATCAGCAGGGATATGGCCAACAGGGTTATGATCAGCAGGGATATAATCAGCCACAGCAGGCAGGCTATGACCAGCAGGGATATGGCCAACAGGGTTATGACCAGCAGGGGTATAATCAGCCACAGCAGCCAGGTTATGACCAGCAGGGATATGGCCAACAGGGTTATGATCAACAGGGATATAATCAGCCACAGCAGCCAGGCTATGGTCAGCAGGGATATGGCCAACAGGGCTATGATCAGCAGGGATATAATCAGCCACAGCAGCCAGGCATGATTTATCAGGATACGCCTAGTGAACCATCTGGACCTAGTCAGCCAAATGAAACTGGTTCATCTGGTGGAAATGGCGGTGCAAATGGTGGTGGAAAGAAAACCGGTCTTATTATAGGAATAGCCTGTGGGGCAGTTGCTCTTATAGGACTTATTATTGGAGCAATTTTGCTTCTTGGTGGTGGAAAGAGCATTAAGGGAGCTGAAGAAGTTTCTCTCAAATTTATGGAAAGCTATTCCAAACTGGATGTAGAGTCAATGATTGAATGTCTACCTGCTGAATTACGGGGCAATGAAGATTCTGAGTCCGTAGCAGAGTATATGGATGGCATGGAAGAAATGGTTGATGAGCTTAAGGAAAATGATATTGAATTTGAGATAAAAAATATTGAGGTAGTATCATCAGAAAGAATTGACCCTAAGACCATAAATGATGATTTTAATAAAGATAATAATGTAGAATTAAAGTTCAAGAATGCGGCTAAGGTTAAGGTTGAAAGTGACTTATCTATGGTTATCTTCGAAGAGAAAATGGAAGAAGATTTCAACATGGAATTCACTTGTGCCAAGATTAAGAATAAGTGGTATGTCATAGATATACTTGCAGAAGATAGTGAAGATGAACTCTTTGGTGATGAAGAAGATTCGGAAGAGGATACAGAAGAGGATACAGAAGAAGCATCAGAGGGAGATACAGAAGATGTAGAAGAAGCATCAGAGGGTGATACAGAAGAAGCATCAGATGATGATACAGATGAAATAACTATTGAAGAGGCTCTTGCTAAAAATAAAGCAACTTCAAAGTTGGCAGAGGTTCCTGAGGGAATTTCAGATGATTTATATGATTTCACTTTTAGTTTTGATGGTACAGTTTACCAGCTTCCATATCCTATAAAGGACTTCCCGGCTGATTGGGTGCTTAATAAGGAATTTTTCTATGAAACCGATGAGGAACTCGACCCTGGAGACTATACAACTATTAATAAATATGAAAACAGTAAATGTGATGAATGGTTTTCTCTTTATATAGGAACCTATAATCCTACAGATAGTACCATAGAATATGCTGATTCATCTATCTATACTCTTGATTTCGACATGTCATATACAGATACTGATAATTATCCTCAAGTGATTATTTCCAAGGGAATTACCTGGAATTCATCTCTTCAAGATGTATATGATAATTATGGTGCTCCAGACTCAGTGTATGAAGGTTTCGATGGTGAGAGTATTTTCGTTACATACTATAATGAAGATTATAGCTCTTATACTTTAAAAGTAAGTTATACTGAAGGAGTCCAAAATATAACATTATATAGAACGATTTGGGGCGACTAAACATTTGCTTATTTAAGGGTCTTTTCTCTAAGAGAAAGGATCCTTTTATTGTGATTTTATGAAAATATAGGAAAATATAGGAAAATAAGCACTTTTTGGGTAGTATAAGTGATAATTTCCTCTTTTATATTTATTAGATATGTGATAAAATGGTTGCCGTTGGGTTTTTGGCAGAATAATCAAGGGCTGGGATAAGTACCCCGGTATATTATAATAATTAAGACTGAGAGTCTAAGGAGGTAATATGGTTACAGCAGTTGTAGGCGCCAATTGGGGAGATGAAGGTAAAGGTAAGATTACTGACATGCTTGCTGAGAAGGCTGATATAATTATCAGATTCCAGGGTGGAGCAAATGCAGGTCATACTATTATAAATGATTATGGTAGATTTGCCCTTCACACACTTCCATCAGGAGTTTTTTATGATCACACCACAAGCATTATTGGAAATGGTGTTGCTCTTGATATTCCAAAGCTCTTTAAAGAGGTTAAGGAAATAGAAGCAGGTGGTGTTCCTGCACCAAAGATTCTTGTTTCTGATAGAGCGCAGATGGTTATGCCATATCATGTTCTTCTTGATACATATGAAGAGGAAAGACTTGCTGGAGCATCTTTTGGTTCCACAAAGTCAGGTATTGCTCCATTTTATTCAGATAAATATGCTAAGATTGGTTTCCAGGTATCAGAGCTTTTTGCTGATGAGGAAACACTTAAGAGTAAGATAGAGAGAGTTATTGCTCAGAAAAATGTACTTCTTGAGCATCTTTATCATAAGCCACTTCTTACAGTTGACGAAGTATATGCTACACTCATGGAATACAAGGCTATGGTTGAGCCATTTGTATGTGATGTTTCAGCATTTTTATATCAGGCAATTAAGGATGGAAAGAATATTCTTCTTGAGGGACAGCTTGGTTCAATGAAGGATCCTGACCATGGTATCTATCCAATGGTTACTTCTTCATCAACACTTGCTGGTTATGGTGCAATCGGTGCTGGAATTCCTCCTTATGAGATAAAGAGAATTGTAACAGTATGTAAGGCTTACTCAAGTGCTGTTGGAGCAGGTGAGTTCGTTAGTGAAATCTTCGGCGACGAGGCAGATCAGCTTAGAGTACGTGGTGGAGATAAGGGCGAGTTTGGTGCAACAACTGGCCGTCCACGTCGTATGGGTTGGTTCGACTGTGTTGCTTCAAAATATGGCTGCAGACTTCAGGGTACAACTGACGTTGCATTTACCGTTCTTGATGCTCTTGGATATCTTGATGAGATTCCTGTATGTGTTGGCTACGAAATTGATGGCCAGGTTACAACAGATTTCCCTGTTACAACCAAGCTTAAGGATGCTAAGCCTGTATACAAGACACTTCCAGGCTGGAAATGCGATATAAGAGGAATAACAAAGTACGAGGAACTTCCAGAAAACTGCAGAAACTATATCGAGTTTATTGAGAAGGAGATTGGCTTCCCAATCACTATGGTTTCAAATGGTCCTGGAAGACATGAGATTATTTATAGATAAGAATCATTTTGTTTTATGGATTTGAATAATTAGAAATGTGCGGACCGGAGGTGATGCTTTAAAGCTTGCTGATGGTCCGTAATTTTGTATAATGAATATTGATACTATTTGTTAAGCCTACTGGAGGTTGATAGATTGTATTGGGAATACCTGTGTGATATTTATAATCTTAATGTTGGTTTGCAATTTGTACAGTGAATATAGAAATGATTATTTATGTTGCTGGTGTTAGTAGATTAAATTAGAAAAATAGAATTAGAAATATTGTGTGGAGGTTAATATGAATCAGTTTAGATTACCATATCATTTAATTGTAGATGAGGGGATATTTGGGAGAATTCCTGCTGTAATGGAGGATGTGGATTCTTCCATAGCATCGAAAAAAGCTATTATTGTTACAGAAGAAAACCTTAAGAATATATTTGAAAATATACTTAATGGAATAAAGGAAAGCTTTCCTGACAGCGAGATGTACATGATTCAGCAGGCATCCTATGATAATGCTGTTGCTCTTGCCAAATATATTACCATGAATGACATCAAGGTTGTTATTGGGTTTGGTGGAGGTACAGTGCTGGATCTTGCCAAGTTTGCAGCCTTTGTTTCCAAGTCGAAGCTTATCTCCCTTCCAACAACACTTAGTAATGATAGTCTTGCTTCACCTGTTGCTGTTCTTGGTACAGAGGGAAGGGCGCGCAAGACATTTAAGTGTACAATTCCAGACGCTATTCTTGTGGATGCTAATATTATAATGAGTGCTCCTACAAGACAGCTTTTATCAGGAATAGGTGATACAGTCAGCAAGTATACAGCCCTTAATGACTGGAAGATAGCTCATGTTCATGGATCAGATCATGTAGACGACTTTGCTTATATGATCTCAAAGATGGCATTTAACTCCATAGCTTATAATGACCAGAAGGAGCTTAAGAGTGCAGACTTTATCAAGCGTCTTACACAGGCTCTTGTTATGGGTGGACTTGCCATGGAAATTGCAGGAACCTCACGTCCTAGCAGTGGAAGCGAGCATCTTTTTTGCCACGCCCTTGAAGAAAATTTTGCAGATCAGGTGAATGTTCCTCATGGTATTGCAGTTGCAATGGGAAGCTATGGTGCTTGTAAATTCCAGAGTAGAAATATTGCTAAAATCACACGCATCATAAAGGAATACGGAATTCCTGTAGTTCCATCAGACTGGAAGATAACAGAGGAAATATTTGTGGGAGCATGGCAGACAGCATCTGCATCTAGACCTGACAGATATACAATCCTTAATGAGACTGACCTTTCTACTGAGAGACTTAGCAGACTCTATTATGAAATGGAAGATGTTTTTGCTAATCCAAACTAAATAAGCCGGATATATAAAGAAAAATGATAAATCTGGAAAAAATATACTGTATCCATAAGTGTGGATAAAAAAATATGTTAAAGTAAAAATATGCAAAAGCGAAAAAGCAAACAAAAGGCTGAGAGATAGGCTGATTGTTTGCTTTTGTCCAAGGTATTGACATAGGTCCAGACCATTCATAAGAAAAATATTTATACATAGCCATATAAACCTCTGACGGATACTTCTCCACTTGATATGGATATTATATTACCTGTTTTGTCTTCTACAAGCAAAGCGCCGGTTTTATCTATTCCTCTTGAAATAAATTTTTCGCTTAAAGTATTTAAGAAAGCAGTGCTTGAATCTTTATTTGGTGATTCTAAAGATGTGGTGCCTGCATGCTTATTCAATGATTCTAAAGAGCTTGAGCTTACATTTATATTTGAACTTGTAAGAATGACCTCCTTATCTTTACTAATAAGAAGGGAATTATATTCTTCTATTATAAAGCTTAAATCTTCTGTTTTTTCGTATTCATTTATATAATTAATAAGGTATTTGCTTATGAGACCTATTATCTGAGTGCGGTCTGATGAAATTCCAGTTTCCAGAAGGAGAGAAGTTGCTTTATGGGATATATCCTGAGGAAATGAGGGGGTATTAACATTTACTCCTATCCCGCAAATGACATAAGGATATACCAGTTCTGTAAGTATTCCGCAGATTTTTTTGCCTTTAATTATCAGGTCGTTGGGCCATTTGATTCTTAGATTGTCTGAAAGCTTTGATAAGCCGTGGTTGTTAGAATAGTCTGATACGGCCTTTAAAACAGCCATGGCTGCCAGAATAGTAATGCCTGAAATGTGTTCAGAATTAAGCTTTGGACTTGTGACTAGTGACATGCTTATATTTGTACTGGCAGGAGAAGTCCATACACGTCCCATTCTTCCTCTTCCTGAGGATTGAGTATCAGCTGTAAAAAGTTCGGGACCAAAGTAGATGAAGTTATCTTTTCTAACTTCTTTTTTGGCCTGGTCATTTGTGGAACCTATTACATCATAGTAATGTACACGGGAAAGGAGCCCGGACTCTGTTAAATAATTAAAGTCAGATTGTGTCATGACTTTCTCCTATCATTTTCGCTTTATTTGGAATTTTGTATATTGATTGATTTTTATTTCTATTCAGCAGTCTGGCTAACAATTAGCATGAATTTGGCTGTTTTGTTTGCCATTTCAGAATTAATAGCGGGCATATTTAACATAATCCTGGCCATTATCCTTGACTACTATTATTCTTGGCTCTTATCCTCGTTACCATCCGTCTTGTCGTTCTCGTT
>JAILGP010000164.1 GCA_024696635.1 Eubacterium sp.
AATTACCAGGAAGGATTTAAGTCAACTACCCTTCCTAGTCAGGATGTAAATGCACTTACCTACGAAACTCAGATGGCAAGATGCGGTCAATGTACAAACAACTGCCTTCTTACAATAAATAAATTCACAGGAAATCGTCGTTTTATAACAGGTAATCGCTGTGAAAAGGGACTTGGTCTTAAGAAGAATAAAGAGAATATGCCTAACCTTTATGAATATAAGTTTAATCGTATATTCTCTTATGAGCCACTTCCTTTAGACCAGGCAAGACGTGGCGAAATAGGTGTCCCACGAGTTCTTAATATGTATGAAAATTATCCATTTTGGTATACCTTCCTGACTGAGCTTAAGTACAGGGTAATACTTTCGCCTAAATCGACAAAGAATATTTACCAGATGGGTATAGAATCAATACCTAGCGATACCGAGTGTTATCCTGCGAAGATAAGCCATGGTCATGTTATGTGGCTTGTTAAAAATGGATTAAAGACTATCTTCTATCCATGTATTCCTTATGAAATGAATGAGACTCCGGACGCTAATAACCACTACAATTGTCCTATAGTTACTTCCTATTCTGAAAATATAAAGAATAATATGGAAGAAATAGAAACTGAGCATATTACTTATATCCGACCATTCCTGGCTCTGGATAATAAGCTTGCCCTTAAGGACAGAATGTTCAGGGAATTTTCTAAATATACAGATGTTACCAGGGATGAAATAAGTAATGCCATTGATAAGGCCTATGCTGAAGCTGCAAAGGTTAAGGAAGATGTAAGAAAGAAGGGTGAGGAAACCCTTAAATTCCTGGAGGAAAACCATAAGGTAGGAATCGTTCTTGCTGGAAGACCTTATCATATTGATCCTGAAATCAATCATGGTATTCCTGAACTTATAAATTCCTATGGAGTTGCAGTACTTTCAGAGGATTCCATCTCTCATCTTTCTGATGTGGAAAGACCTCTTATTGTATCTGACCAATGGATGTATCATTCCAGACTTTATAAGGCGGCCAATTATGTTAAGACAAAAACTAATCTTGAATTAGTTCAGCTCTTCTCTTTTGGTTGCGGTCTGGACGCTGTAACTACTGATTGTGTTAAGGATATACTTTCTAATTCCAATAAAATCTATACAGTTCTTAAGATAGATGAGGTTTCTAACCTGGGAGCGGCCCGTATAAGAATAAGATCACTGCTTTCAGCCATGAAGGTTCGTGAGAAGAAGCATTTTATGCCTGTCGACTGCTCCACGGCACTTAACAGAGTCGAGTTTACAAAGGAAATGAGGGATGAATATACAGTTCTATGTCCGCAGATGTCTCCTATACACTTTAAGATGCTTCAGGCAGCCATGAGACATTTTCATGTAAACTTTATAATGCTTCCAGACGCAACCAAATCAACTATTGATGAAGGTCTCAGGTTTGTTAATAATGATGCCTGCTATCCTTCCATAATAGTTGTAGGACAGCTTATGGAAGCCATTGAATCAGGTAAATACAATACGGATAAGCTGGCAGTTGCAATCACTCAGACTGGTGGAGGCTGTCGTGCCACTAACTATATAGGTTTTATCAGACGTGCTCTTGAAAAATCTGGTTATGGTCATATTCCTGTAGTATCTATAAGTGCCCAGGGTCTTGAAAAAAACTCTGGTCTTAAGATTAACCCTAAGGGGCTTAAATGTGCAATGCATGCAGTTATGTATGGAGACCTCTTCATGAGGGTTGTATATAGAACCCGTCCTTATGAGAAGGTTCCAGGCTCTGTAAATAAGCTTCATAAAAAATGGGAAAGAATATGTATTCGAGATATTGAAAGAGGCTCCAGAAACTTTAAGCGAATAGTCAGAGATATAGTAAGAGACTTTGATAATATTCCATTAGATGAATCTATTGCTAAACCAAGAGTTGGTATAGTTGGTGAAATACTTGTTAAGTTCCTTCCATCTGCAAATAACCACCTGGTTGACCTTCTTGAAACAGAGGGGGCTGAAGCTGTTATGCCTGATCTTTTAGACTTCCTTTTCTATTCTGCCTATAATGCAAATTATAAGTATGAATATCTTGGAAAAACTAAGAAGTCAGCCAAGATAAGTAATTTAGTTATTTCTTTATTAGAAAAGCTAAGATCACCAATGAGTAAGGCCCTTAAAGAAAGCAAGAGATTTGAACCACCTACCCCAATAGCTACAATCGCATCCTATGCCAGACCTATTGTTTCAATTGGAAATGAAACTGGTGAGGGATGGTTCCTTACAGGAGAAATGGTAGAACTTATAAAAGAAGGAGCTCCAAATATTATATGCGCCCAACCTTTTGCATGTCTTCCAAATCATATTATTGGTAAGGGTGTCATAAAGAAGCTTCGTACAGTTTATCCTGATGCAAATATTACACCTATTGATTTTGACCCAGGTGCATCTGAGGTTAACCAGATTAACCGTATTAAGCTTATGCTCGCTGCAGCAAGAGAAAATATGAAAGAAAAGTAAAAAATATTTATACTTAAAATTAAAAAGGTCTGAAGAAATGAATCGAAATTCAATTCATACTTCAGACCTTTTTTTATTTATCACTTTCTTTTATCAGATATTGAATCATACCAGGGCCCAGATTTTCAGTTGGCCTTGCAATAAAGCCATGTTTTAGATAAAAACCCTCTCTACCCTTAGCACACATAAGTGCAAACATCATTTCTTCATTATCAGAATTAAGATTAGCAACATAATTTGTAAGATGTTTAATAAGAGTAGACCCAATTCCCCTGCCATGATATTCCGGAAGAACAATAAGATCCTGTATATAGCATATAACAGCACCATCTCCAACAATTCTTCCCATACCAATAAGCTTTCCGTCGTCATAAGCAGATAAGCAATATATACAATTTTCAAGTGCAAGCTGAGCCTGCCTTTCTGTAAGCTGCTTCCATCCAACAGATTTCCTGAGTTCTAGATACTCAGCTATAGAAAGCCTGTCTTCACTAAATTTAATCATTACAATCTCACCGATATTCCTTCATTATTTAAATAATTTTTAAGATCCATTATTTCCATTTCTTTAAAGTGGAATAAGGAAGCAGCAAGTGCCGCATCAGCCTTTCCTTCAGTTAATGCATCCTTAAAATGTACCATCTCCCCTGCACCACCTGAGGCGATGACAGGTACATTTACAGCATCTGCTATGGCTCTAGTAAGTTCTATATCATAGCCAGCTTCAGTTCCATCCGCATCCATACTGGTAAGAAGAATTTCACCAGCACCCATTTCGACAGCCTTAATAGCCCATTCCACAGCATCTATTTCCATATCTATACGACCGCCATTTTTATAAACAGTCCAGCCATCCTTAGGAGTCCACTCATCATTAATTTTAATGCTTTCAGAATATGATAATGAAGGATCTGCTGCCTTACCAACTCTCCTTCTTCTAGCATCTATAGCAAGAACAACACATTGACTTCCAAATTTATCCGCAGCATCTCCAATTAAATTAGGATTATCTATAGCCGCTGAATTAACAGATATTTTATCTGCGCCTTCTCTAAGGATTGCCCTGAAATCTTCTATTGTTCTAATACCGCCACCTACTGTAAATGGAATAAAAACAGTTTCAGCTACTCTTCTAACCATATCTGTTACTATGGCTCTTTTATCTGATGATGCAGTGATATCCAGGAATACAAGCTCATCTGCCCCTGCTTTATCATAAGCCTTACCACATTCTACAGGATCACCTGCATCAATTAAATCTACAAAATTAACGCCTTTTACTACTCTGCCTTCCTTAACATCAAGACAGGGAATAATTCTTTTTGTGTGCATTCTAAATCTCCATATCTATATAAATGCTTTTGCAATTATAAATTAATAAAATTAGTAAGTATCTTAAGTCCCACATCCGAGCTCTTCTCAGGATGGAACTGGCAGGCCATAATATTATCCTTTTCCACTGCAGCGTGAATTGTAACTCCATATTCAGTAGTTGCAGCTACCTCCTCAGAATTTTCGGCCTGAAGATAATAAGAATGTACAAAATATACATATGGATTCTTACCAAGTCCAGCAAGAAGCTTTGATGAAGGATTAACCTCTATATTATTCCATCCAATCTGAGGAACCTTAAGATCATCCGAACCAGGAATTCTTACAATCTTTCCTTTTAATAGTCCAAGTCCCTTAACACCAGGGCTTTCTTCACTTTCTTCAAAAAGAAGCTGAAGACCTAGACATATACCAAGAAATGGTCTGCCTGTAGCAGCATAATCCCTTATAACTGATTCAAGTCCTCTTGATCTAAGCTTATCCATGGCATCTCCAAATGCACCAACACCCGGAAGTATTACCTTATCGCTTGCCATAATCTTATCTTTATCATCTGTAATGATTACATCCTGACCAAGAAACTCAAGTGCTTTTTCAACGCTTTTTATATTGCCAGCGTCATAATCTATAATTGATATCATTTTGGAACATCCTTTCTTAACATAGCCTATACTATACCACAAAAGAAAATAATTTCAATAAAGACAAGCAAAAGAAAAATATACTTATAATATAGAAAACCCCAAAATTCAATAATCATCAAAAAGGCTTGACATATGGATCAAAATAAAAAGTGTGCCAATTAAGATCAGCACACTTTATAAAATCTAAGTTTAATGACTTATATATATCTTAAATAATAAAATTACAAAATATATTAAAAATCATTCTGCGTATTGATGATTGGGAAAGATCCTGTTTCATCGCCATTAAATACATAATAAACCCTGTCATCTTCTGGTTTGATATAAACTTCAAGCTTCTTAAGATCAGCAGCCTTATTACCCTTGTCAGCCCAGATTTTCTTAGCCTCAGCAATTATCTCATCTTGACTAACCTGCTCACCAAAAAATTCAACATATACGTTTGCCTTCAACTTTCTACCTCCTATTAATATAAACAAATACAATAAGACTTAAACCAAAATTAATATTATCATACCATTTAATCAGTGTCAATTAGTCACTGCTAATCTGACCCTGAGCCACAGTTTCCAGTTCAAAATAGAAAACAACACCATTATCAGAATTATATACTCCATAATCCATATTGTGAGCCTTCATAATGGCAGCTACAATAGAAAGTCCAATTCCTGACCCTCCATAGCTTCTTGTTCTGGCAGGATCTGTTTTGTAAAACTTAATAAATACTTTTTCTAAGCTTTCATCTGGTATAGGATCACCATCATTATATACATTTATTCTAAGTTTATCATTGTCAGCCTGGTAAAATATTTTAATTTTGCCATCCTTTTTCACATGATGAATAGCATTTGTAAGATAATTTGTCACCACCTGCTCTATCATAAAGCTGTCAGCCCAAACATAAAGCTCATTCTTATACTCAAATTCGATTTTGGTATCATTATCCTGTAAAAGAATTTTAGAATTATGAACAACCTCTCCAATAAGAGCAGTAATATCAACTCTTTCGATTGATATATCATCCCCAGTCTCAAGCTGATTAAGATCAATAAGCTTCATTACAAGCTCATTCATCTTAGTTGCTTCATCCATTATGACATCAAGATAATAATCTCTAGTTTCCTGATCATCCGCAACCCCAGATTTTAATCCTTCTGCATAGCCCTGAATAAGAGCAAGAGGGGTCTTTAATTCATGGGATACATGGGATAAAAATTCCTGTCTCATTTCCTCAATATGCTCGTGTTCACGTATATCATTAGATAGCTCCAAATTGGCTCTTTTAAGCTCTTTAATGGATTTTTCAAGACGTTTTGACATAATATTCATGCTATCGCCAAGCTCGCCTATTTCATCCTTATTTTTAACCTCAACCTTGGCACTAAAATCCAGATTCGACATACGTCTGGCAACCCTGTTCATCTGAATAATAGGTTTTGAAAACATATTGGATACAAATAATACAATAAGTATTTCAAAGAGAAGAAGAGCAAATGAAATACCAGTAAATAGTCTTGTAGAAAATGTTATGCTGTCATGCAAGCTGTCAACTGGAGTACGAAGAACAACAATATATCCATTATTAAGCTTACCAATAAGATCATAATAACTTCCAATAGATCTAATACCATTAAGAGATTCCTCTTCCGAAACAGTATTACGAACAATTTTATATGGATTCTTTTCTGTAAAAAGAGAAAAATCATAACTATCTATAATTGTCTGTAATGCATCTGCTGTCTGGTCATTTATTTTAATAGATGAATAAACAGTAAAGTTTTTAGGATTAACAATAAAAACTGAAGCATTTGCAGGATTCTGAATATAGCCCTGAAGTCCTACTATTTCATCATTATCCATGGAAATAATATTTTTATCATCATCAAAAAAATCATTACAGGATCTGAAGGTGGTAATAAGAGAGTTCCTAGTATGAGTAACAAAGAATCGTTCTATAAAATGATTACTTACGGACCAGGATATAAAAATAGTAATAATCGTAGATAAGAAAACTATAATAGCAATCTTAAATCTGATTGAATGACTAAAACTAAAATCCATTTACTCTACCTCAAATTTATATCCCAAGGCTCTTATTGTCTTAATATAAGAACCCTTATCTCCTAACTTTGCACGCAATTTTTTAACATGAGTATCTATGGTTCTTGCATCTCCATAATAGTCATAATCCCATACATTATTTAGAATATTATCTCTTGTAAGAGCCCTTCCCTGATTTCTTATAAGAAATTCCAAAAGCTCAAATTCTTTATAGGAAAGATCTATACTTTTACCATCAATAGAAACTCTATGGCCCTTTATATCAATTACTATTCCTCCTGCAGAAAGCATCTCTCCTGTAAGTTCAGGATTGGTTCTTCTAATAACGGCCTCCACTCTAGCGACCAAAATCTTTGGACTAAAGGGCTTGGTAATATATTCATCAACGCCAATCTTAAAGCCTCTAAGCTCATCCTTTTCTGTAGATTTTGCAGTAAGCATAATAATTGGGACATCTGATGTTTCCCGTATAGCTTCACTGGCATCATATCCATTCATAACAGGCATCATTACATCCATTATTATAAGTGATATATCATTAGATTCTTCAAATATTTTTAAAGCCTCTTCACCATTTGAAGCTTCCACAACTAAGTAACCATCCTTTACAAGGAAGTCTTTAACCAGCTTTCTCATTCTAGGCTCGTCATCAACAACCATTATTTTAATACCATTCATTGCTCTACCTCCCTCAATAACTAGCATATTAAATTTATACCCCATATATAGTTTAGAACTATATATGGGGTATAAATTTAATATGCTAGTTATTGAGGGTGGTAGAGCAATGAATGGTATTAAAATAATGGTTTTTGATGGCGAGCATAGAAGGGGAAAGCTGGTTAAAGAC
>JAILGP010000168.1 GCA_024696635.1 Eubacterium sp.
TGATGGTTCTGGACAGAAGTAGCCCTTTTCACCATGATCATTCCAGATAACCCAGAATCTGAAGTTATCATCCACTTCATATCTTATTTCATTTCCTGTTTCTATATCCGTTACTATAGCTCCTCTGAAAGGCTTCCCATCCACTTCATAGGTCTCACAATTATATACATCATTATCTATTATGTGCTTAACAGGAATCATAGAACCTGTCAGATACTGTTTATCATGATTATCCAGGGATATAAAATCACAAGTAGGGAGATTACGTGGATTAAGAGGCCACTTATCACCTATAGTAACAAAAAGCCTGGTTCCCAGAGGCTGACCATTTGTAGTAAATGGAGCATTAATTGTTGTATGATTACATATTCCAAATGGAAGCTGTCTCTTAGACCTGTTTTTTATTGTTACAGAATACTTCATTCCTCCATCAGAAAGTTCAAATGTAAAATCAGCTACAAATTTAACAGGAAATGTCTCAAAAAATGGATCTCTTTCATCATATTCATATCTGGTTCTTGCAATAGCTATATCGTCTTCAACTAAAGTTTCAACAATTTCATGCTCTCTTTTATGCAGAAAACCATGCATAGCATTGTGGCCTTCCTTATCAACAATAGGAAAATTATATGTATAATCTGAGCACTTAAGAATTCCGTCCTTCAGTCTGTTAGGAAAAAGCAGAGTTGGGAAACCATAAACCTCAGGACTTGCCTGAAGCTCTTCAATAGAAAGACTTTCATCCTTCCTGAAGAAATTTATATCATTCTCCACATCGACCATTGATATGATATTGCTTCCAAGAAATGGTGCAATCGTAGCTGTATATCTGCCAGCCTTCATCTGAACCACTTCCTTATCTTTGTATAACTTAATTTCTGAAGCGTAAGCCATATTTATTCCTCCTGAATAATAAATCCTAATAACCCCTACGAAATATTATATACACAAGGCCCAAAAGTCAAACATTTATCAATTTATTTAATAATTTTATCTAGTAGTTATAATTAGCGCTTTTATTTACTAATTCTTTTGGCTAATTTTTCGGCAAGCGCCGCCTGTTCTTCAGCATCAGGTGTCATCTGAGGCCATCCTATGCCACATCCGTCATTATCATATCTTGGAATTACATGCATATGGAAATGGAAAACAGTCTGTCCCGCAGCACTTCCATTATTCTGAACAATATTAATCCCATCATATTCAAGTTCTTCCTTAAGAGCCTCAGCAACCTTCTTTGCAAGGGGAAGAGCCTTCTTCATAAGCTCAGGATCCAGTTCAAAAATATTTGCATAATGCTGTTTAGGAATAATAAGAGCATGTCCCATATTAGCAGGAGCCGCATCCAGAATTACTGTAAAATCATCATCTTCATATATCTTATTTGTCGGAAAAACTCCATTTGCCAGTTTACAAAAAATACAATTATCATCTATCATACTTATTCACCTCACATTTTATATTCAACATATATTACATCAAAACAAAACTGTAAAATACATATTTTAACCATACCATAAGATTAAATACATCAACCTCTGGCACTTTTTTATTTTATATCAGCCCCCTGCAAATGTAAAGAAAACTGTTGTCCTGCCATAAACCATTTAAAGCTGACTTTTAATTAATAATATAAAGTAAGCCTATAAGAATTTATGCTGTAAGACCTGTGTAAAGCTGATAATACTTACCCTTCTGTTCAATAAGGTCATCGTGAGTTCCCCTCTCGATTATCCTTCCCTTTTCAAGAACCATTATACAATCACTATTCTTAACCGTTGAAAGTCTGTGAGCTATAACGAAGGTGGTACGTCCGGACATAAGCTTATCCATACCCTCCTGAACATCACGCTCAGTTCTTGTATCAATAGAAGAAGTGGCCTCATCCAGAATAAGAGCAGGTGGATTAGCTACCGCAGCTCTGGCTATTGCAAGCAGCTGTCTCTGTCCCTGACTCAGGTTGCCCCCATCTCCGGTGAGCATTGTATTATATCCTTCAGGCAGCTGTCTAATAAAATGATCAGCATTTGCAAGCTTTGCAGCCGCAATACATTCCTCATCAGTAGCATCCAGACGTCCATACCTGATATTTTCCATAACTGTATTAGTAAATAGATGGGTATCCTGAAGAACTAGTCCAAGCGATCTTCTAAGATCACCCTTCTTGATTTTATTAACATTTATATTATCAAATCTTATCTTTCCATCCTGTATATCATAGAATCTATTGATAAGGTTAGTAATGGTTGTCTTACCTGCACCTGTTGAACCGACAAATGCAATCTTCTGTCCAGGCTTTGCATCAAGAGAAACATTATGAAGGACCATCTTCTCTTCATCATATCCGAAGTCCACATCGTCCATGAATATAGCTCCCTCAAGGCGCTTATAATCTATACTTCCGTCAGCCTGGTGCTGGTGCTTCCAGGCCCATATACCAGTATGTTCCTTTGTTTCTACAAGCTGTCCATCAGAGCCTTCCTTTACATTTACCAATGTAACATAGCCATTATCCTCTTCTGACTTTTCATCCATAAGCTTGAATACTCTGTCGGCTCCGGCAAGGGCCATGATTATAGAATTGAACTGCATGGAAACCTGATTTATAGGCATGTTAAAGCTCTTGTTAAATGTAAGGAAGGAAACAAGTCCTCCAACAGTAAGTGGAGCAATTCCAGCAAAAGGACAATCCTTTATACCAAACTTTGACAGAATAAGAAATGCACCTATAACAGTACATATAACATAGCTCAGATTTCCAAGCTGCGCCATAGATGGCATAAGAATATTTGCATACTTGTTGGCATTATAAGCACTATCAAAAAGCTCATCATTAAGCTTGTCAAATTCCTCTATGCTCTCCCTTTCATGACAGAAAACCTTAACTACCTTCTGACCTGAAAGCATTTCCTCTATATAGCCATTGGTCTTACCAAGATTTTTCTGCTGTGCCAGGAAATAGGTTCCGCTCTTCTTGGAAATCTTCATGGTAACACTGAGCATAAAACCTACCATTATAAAAGAAACGATTGTAAGTGGTACGCTTCTTATAACCATACATACGATTACGCCTATTACAGTAAATGCACTCTGGAAAAGAGATGGTATACTCTGACTTATCATCTGACGAAGTGTATCTACGTCGTTTGTATATATAGACATGATATCTCCGTGTGTATGTGTATCAAAGTATTTAATAGGAAGGGACTGCATATGATCAAAAAGTCCGTCTCTTATTCTTCTAAGACTTCCCTGAGATACATTTACCATTATACGATTATAGGTATATGTAGATATAACACCAATTCCATAGAATATGGCAGTTCTAATTATGGCCTTAAAAAGCGGGCCGAAATCTGTGCTGTGATTTTTCAGCATTGGGTCAATATATACATCTATAAGTTCCTTCATGAACATGGTTCCCTGAAGGTTTGCTATAACACTTACCAATATCATTATGAAAACTATGACCATATGAACGCCATAGTATTTAAATACAAATCCCAGGAGGCGTTTTAATATCTTGCCCGGATTTTCAACCGTAGGCTTCATACCTCTTGGTACTCTTTTGGGATCAGCCATTTATTATCTCCTCTAACTCACTATATAAAATATGATCAATCAATAATCAGTCATCAAAATCCTTGGATCCACCCTGCTGAGACTCAAAAACATCTCTATAGATTTCATTTGTCTTAAGAAGCTCTTCATGACTTCCAAAGCCTTCCAATCTTCCTTCATTTAATACTATAATTCTATCCGCATCCATAACACTGGATATTCTCTGGGCTATAATAATCTTGGTTGTATCAGGAATGAATTCTCTGAAGGACTGTCTTATACGACTGTCTGTTGCTGTATCTACCGCGCTGGTGGAGTCATCCAGGATCAGAACCTTTGGTTTCTTAAGAAGGGCTCTTGCTATACATATTCTCTGCTTCTGTCCTCCTGAAACATTAGTTCCTCCCTGTTCCAGCTTTGTATCATATTTGTCAGGGAAGCTTTCGATAAAATCATCAGCTGCCGCAAGTCTGCAGGCCTCCTTACATTCCTCATCTGTAGCTTCCTTATTACCCCATCTAAGGTTTTCCATAATGGTTCCTGAGAAAAGAACATTTTTTTGAAGGACTACTGCCACATTATTTCTCAGGTCTTCCATGTCATACTTTCTGACATCAAGTCCTCCTACCTTTACCGAGCCATCTGATACATCATAAAGTCTGCTTATCAGATTAACCAGGCTGGTCTTGGAGCTGCCAGTAGGTCCTATAATTCCTATTGTCTCTCCCGAATTAATGTGAAGATTTATATTGTCCAGAACCGGGTTCTCAGAATTCTCATTATATCTGAAGATAACATTTTCAAAATCAATACTGCCGTCCTTTATTTCTTTTATAGGATTATCCGGATTCTTAAGAGTGCTTTCTTCCTCAATTACTTCAGCAATACGCTTTACACTGGCTGAAGACATGGTAATCATTACAATAACCATAGAAAGCATCATAAGACTCATGAGAATCTGCATACAATAAGCAAGAAGCGTGGAAAGGTCACCAGTTGTAAGTCCTCCTACCATTCCCTGTTCAGCTATAATAAGCTTTGCACTAGTCCAGCTGACCATAAGAATACAGAAATAAATCGTAGACTGCATAAGAGGCATAGCGAGAGCCATGATACTTTCAGCCTTTACAAAAAGCTTATAGATCATGCCACTGGCCTTGCTGAATCTTTTTCTTTCATAATCCTCACGAACAAAGCCCTTAACAACACGGACAGAAGTAACATTTTCCTGTACACTTTCATTCATTTCATCATATTTTGGAAATGCAGCCGTGAAATACTTGGTTACCTTTGATATAAGAATTCCTCCAACTATGGAAAGGAATACAACTGCAACAAGGTATACAAGAGCAACCCTTGGGCTGATGAGAAATGCAGCTACCATGGCAACTATAAGGTTTACAGGAGAACGAGCCATGGTTCTAAGAATCATCTGATAAGCATTCTGAACATTTGTTACATCTGTTGTCATACGTGTAACAAGACTTGCAGATGAGAACTTGTCTATATTTGCAAATGAGAAGCCCTGTATATTCCTGAACATATCTCTTCTCAGATTCTTGGCAAGTCCTGCAGAAGCAAGAGCTCCGTATTTACCACCCATAATACCTGTATAAAGGGCTCCCAGGGCAAGAACTACCATAAGTCCTCCATAGCCCAGAATTCGCGCCATATCTATATTGTCGCCTTCTGATATATCTATTATCATACCCATGACAACAGGTATTATTGTTTCAAATATTACTTCAAGTATCATAAATAAAGGCGTCAGCCACGAGGCCTTTTTAAAATCCTGAACCTTAGTCAGGATAACTTTCATTGCTTTCAAACTACCTACCTCTTTTATTAAAACTAATTAAAAAAACACACATAATCATTAAAACAAATAGCAAAAATAATTAAGAATAAAAAAACTAATAATGTAAAACTAGTGATATAAAACCAGTGATATAAAACTAGTAATATAAAACTAGT
>JAILGP010000026.1 GCA_024696635.1 Eubacterium sp.
TCATAATCACTTACATTTATATATCATAATCACTTACATTTATATATCATAATCACTTACATTTATATATCATAATCACTTACATTTATATATATCATAATCACATATTAAAATACATGAAAAACGCCGCCTTTAATCGGCGGCGCTTTCTAAAACCATTTAATTACTCCTCTGAAGTATTCTCACACTTCTGATTAGCAACTCCACAGCTAGTCTTGCAAGCGCTCTGGCATGATGTCTGGCACTCGCCACAACCACCTGTTACTGCACTTTCGCAAAGATCTCTAGTTTCAAGAGTCTTAATTCTTTCCATCTTTATATCCTCCTGTTAAATCAATCTTTATATATAACCGAACTTATCGGCTAATTCTATCACGATATACTAACATACTTAAATCTTTATGACAAGATTTTTTACCTCTGGACCACAAAGCATAGAGATAAATTATTTAGCTGGCTCTAAATTAACTTCAACCTTCTTCAGTTTCCAGATATCCTTTACATACTGCTCAATGGTTCTATCTGATGAGAACTTTCCTGAGCATGCTGTATTCATCATAGCCATGCGAGCCCAACGTGCCTTATCTCTGTAAGCCTCATCAACTCTGGACTGAGCCTGTGCATATGAATCAAAGTCCTTAAGAATAAAGTAAATATCTTCCTTTGTAAGTGAATCATAAAGATCTCTGAATATCTCAGTGTCATCATTATATGTACCATTGATAAGCTGAGTAAGTACACGACGAACATTCTGGTTATTGTTATAAATATCCCAAGGATTGTAACCACCATCTCTCTCGTACTTCATAACCTCATCAGCAGAAAGTCCGAAGATAAATGCATTTTCAGCTCCAACCTCTTCAACTATTTCAACGTTAGCTCCATCCATAGTACCAAGTGTAGGAGCACCATTGATCATGAATTTCATGTTACCAGTTCCTGATGCCTCACGTGAAGCTGTTGAAATCTGCTCAGATACATCAGCAGCAGCGAAAATCATCTCACCGTTAGATACTCTGTAATCCTCAATAAATACGACTTTAATCTTATCATTGATTGTAGGATCATTATTAACCACATCTGCTACAGAAGTAATAAGCTTGATTGTAAGCTTAGCTCTCTTGTAACCGGCAGCTGCCTTAGCACCAAAGATAAATGTTCTTGGATACATATCAAACTGAGGGTTCTCTTTAAGCTCTGTATAAAGATGCATAATATGTAATATGTTGAGAAGCTGTCTCTTATACTCATGAAGTCTCTTTACCTGAACATCATAAATAGAGTTAGGATCAATAACAATTCCATTATGCTCCTTGATGTACTTAGCAAGACGAAGCTTGTTCTGATATTTGATATTCATGAATTCCTGCTGATACTTCTTATCATCTACATAAGTAGCCAGCTTTTTAATCTGAGAAAGATCTGTAATCCATTCCTCACCAATCTTCTCATTCAGCCATTTAGCTAAAAGAGGATTACCATGAGCAAGGAATCTTCTCTGTGTTACACCATTTGTCTTATTATTAAACTGCTTTGGATTCAGTTCATAGAAGTCCTTAAGTTCTCTCTTCTTAAGAATCTCTGTATGAAGTCTTGCAACACCATTAACTGAAAATGAACCAGCTATAGCAAGATGGGCCATCTTAACCTGTCCATCATAAAGTATAGCCATACTGCGTACCTTTTCCTGATTTCCAGGATAAGCAGCCTGAACCTGCAATATAAAACGACGATTAATTTCTTCAACTATCTGATATACACGTGGAAGCAATCTGGAGAAAAGCTCGATTGGCCACTTCTCAAGAGCCTCCGACATAATTGTGTGGTTTGTATAAGCACAGCACTTTGTAGTGATTTCCCACGCCTCATCCCATTCCAAGCCTTCAACATCCATAAGAATACGCATAAGCTCAGGAACTGTAAGAGTTGGATGTGTATCATTCATCTGGAAGACAACCTTCTTAGGAAGATCCTCAATTTTCTTATTATTCTCCTTGAATTTAAGAATTGCCCTCTGAAGTGATGCAGATACAAAGAAATACTGCTGCTTCAGACGAAGCTCCTTACCTGAATAATGGTTATCATTAGGATATAGAACCTCACAAATAGTTCTCGCAAGATTCTGCTCCTCAACAGCCTTCTCATATTCGCCCTTATCAAAGGAAGTAAGATTGAATTCCTGAGTAGCCTCTGCATCCCACATACGAAGTGTGTTAACCACATTATTACCATAACCCACAATAGGCATATCATAAGGTACGGCACGAACTGAACTATAACCCTCCTGAATGAAGTGATTACGTCCATCTTTATTTTCTACACGAACATACCCGCCAAACTTAACCTCTACAGCATATTCAGCGCGCTTAACCTCGAAAGGAAATCCATTTCTTAACCAATCATCTGGCTCTTCAAGCTGATATCCATCAACTATAGCCTGCTTAAACATACCATAACGATAACGAATACCGCATCCATACGCCGGGTATCCGAGAGTTGAAAGAGAATCCAGGAAACAAGCAGCAAGACGACCAAGGCCTCCATTACCAAGAGCAGGATCTCTCTCCTGATCTTCGATAAAGTTTATATCAAGGCCCATCTCATCAAGAGCCTCCTTAACCTGATCATAATAACCAAGATTAAGCAGATTGTTACCCAGGGCACGTCCCATAAGGAATTCCATTGAAAGATAATAAACCTTCTTTACATTTTTCTCTTTATAAACCTTATGAGTGGCTATCCATCTGTCAATAATGTCATCTTTACAAGCATAGCTGACCGCCTGAAAAATTTCCTGTGATGACGCCTCTTCGAGAGTCTTACGATAAAGCTTTTTAACATTTGAAGCTACCTTCTTCTTAAAACTCTCCTTGTCAAAATCTGCAATTTTTTTCATTGGGGGTTGTCCTCCTTTGTTATAATGATCTACCTAGCAACACCAAACGTTACTGATTCACCATTTATATTCCATTCCTTGGTGAAGCCTGACATCTTGCCAATAAGAATATGATCAGCAAGAACACTCTGCTTAATCTTTTCATCATTCTTTACAACAATCTCAGAAATCTTGTCACTGTTATCAATGTAAAGATTGATTCTATCAGTCACTTCAAAGTCAGCCTCCTTACGCATTGACTGCACCTTGGAAATTATTTCTCTTATAAAACCTTCCTCAATAAGCTCTGGAGTAAGCTCTGTATCAAGTACAACAGTTATATTGTTATCGCCAAATGTAACGTGTGTCTCACTCTGTTCAACCTCAATAAGAAGATCCTCTTCTGAAAGCTCCACTGTCTGGCCTGAAACCTCAAAGCTGAGAACTCCCTTTTCTTTAAGTTGAGCGTATGCAGCATTTCCATCAGCGATTGAAGCAAGATACTGACGAATACCACCTACAAGTTTACCATATTTTGGTCCAACTGTCTTTAACTGAGGCTTAAATGAATAGGTTGAAAATGCAGAAACATCATCCTTATATTCAACATTCTTTACATTCAGCTCATCCTTTATAATGTCTATATAATATTCATCCAGCTTAACACCAGCCTTAACATACATATTTGCAACCGGCTGACGATTCTTGATATTAGCTGCATTTCTAGCTGCACTACCAAAGGTCTTGATACTAAGGACTTCATCCATAGCTTCTTCCAGCTTAGCATCTATATATTCTTCCTTAACCTCAGGATAATCGCAAAGGTGAATACTGATTGGAGCATCCTTATCAACCTTCTTAACCAGGTTCTGATAGATGCACTCTGTAATAAATGGAACCATAGGAGCTGCTGTCTTACAGATTGTTACAAGAGCTGTATAAAGAGTCATATAAGCATTGATCTTATCCTGCTCCATACCCTTTGCCCAATATCTGTCACGGCATCTTCTTACATACCAGTTACTCATCTCATCTACAAAACTGTCAATTACTGCAGCAGCCTCAGGGATTCTGTAACTACCAAGATTCTCATCAAACTTCTTAACAGTAGTATTAAGCTTTGAAAGCAGCCACTTATCCATTACTGAAAGCTTGTCATATTCCAGACTATAATTTGTCGGATCGAACTGATCGATTTCAGCATATAATATGTAAAATGCATATGTATTCCAAAGTGTTCCCATGAACTTACGCTGTCCCTCAAGAACGGCCTGCTCATGGAATCTATTTGGAAGCCATGGCTGTGAATTTGTATAGAAATACCATCTGATAGCATCCGATCCAAATTTCTCAAGAGCTTCCATAGGATCAACTGCATTTCCCTTGGACTTGGACATCTTAAGACCATCCTTATCCTGAACATGTCCCAAAACGATAACATTCTTATATGGAGCCTTATCAAAGAGAAGTGTTGAAATAGCCATAAGTGAATAGAACCATCCACGGGTCTGGTCAACAGCCTCAGAGATAAAGTCTGCAGGGAAGTTATCATTGAAGATTTCTTCATTCTCAAATGGATAATGCCACTGAGCGAATGGCATAGCACCTGAGTCAAACCAGCAGTCTATAACCTCAGGAACTCTATGCATAGGAAGTCCGCTTTCAGGATCATCAATAATTACCTGATCTACAAATGGACGGTGAAGCTCTATATCCTCTGGAACTGGTGTTTTCTCTCCATCCTTAAGGATATAACCCTTTTCACGAAGCTCAGCTATAGAACCAATAGCAATTCTGTTTCCGTTTTCTGAACACTCCCATACATTAAGAGGAGTTCCCCAATAACGGTCACGACTAAGACCCCAGTCCTGAACATTCTTAAGCCACTCACCAAAACGTCCCTTACCAATTCCTTCAGGAATCCAGTTTACTGTATTATTATTAGCAACCATACGGTCACTTACTTCTGTCATCTTTATAAACCATGACTCTCTTGCATAGTAGATAAGTGGAGTATCACATCTCCAGCAGAATGGGTAGTCATGTTCAAATTTAGGTGCAGAGAAAAGAAGGTTTCTGCTATCCAGGTCAACAAGCACCTTTGGATCAGCATCCTTTACAAAGAGTCCTGCAAATGGAGTCTCCTCAGTCATATTTCCTTCTGCATCAACAAACTGTACGAAAGGAAGATCATACTTACGGCCTACACGTCCATCATCCTCACCAAAGGCAGGAGCAATATGAACTATACCAGTACCATCTGACATTGTTACATAATCATCTGCAACAATAAAATGTCCCTTCTTACGTTGCTTTGCTGCGGCTGTACCAGCAGCTTCATAAAGTGGCTCATACTCTTTATACTCAAGATCCTTACCAACATATTTTTCAAGAATCTCATAAGCCTTTCCATCAGCAAGTGGCTGGAACTTAGGATTACCCTCCTTATCCTTTGCCTCAAGGAGTCCGCCTATTACCTTATCTAAAAGTGCCTCAGCCATAATATATGTATAGCCATCGCAAGCCTTGATTTTTACATAGCTTTCTTCCGGATTTACACAAAGTGCTACGTTTGATGGAAGTGTCCATGGTGTAGTTGTCCATGCAAGGAAGTAGAACTGTTCTTCACCTTCTGCAACCTTAGCCTTAAAACGAACTACTGCAGATCTTTCCTTTACAGACTTATATCCCTGGGCAACCTCATGGGATGAAAGTGGAGTTCCACAACGAGGACAATAAGGAACTACCTTAAAACCCTTGTAAAGAAGGCCCATATCCCAGATTTTCTTAAGTGCCCACCACTCTGACTCAATATAGTCATTATGATAAGTTACATATGGATCATCCATATCAGCCCAGAAACCAACCTTGCCGGAGAATTCCTCCCACATACCCTTATATTTCCAAACTGATTCTTTACATTTAGCGATAAATGGCTCTATTCCGTACTCTTCTATCTGCTCCTTGCCATCTATTCCGATTTCCTTCTCAACTTCAAGCTCAACAGGGAGTCCATGTGTATCCCATCCAGCCTTACGTATAATCTTATGACCCTTCATTGTCTGATAACGCGGAATCATATCCTTAATTACTCTTGTCAGCACATGGCCAATATGGGGTTTACCATTTGCTGTAGGAGGTCCGTCATAAAATGTATAGGTTGGAAGGTCCTGCTTCTCATCTATACTTTTTTCAAAGATTTTTTCTTCATTCCAGAACTTAAGGACTTTTTCTTCATTTTCCACAAAGTTCAGTTTGTTGGAAACCTTGTCGTACATAATTTTTCCCTCTCAAAATTTATAAATATTATATATAAAATATCTTATTTAATTTATTTTTATATTTATCACTAATTTAATTCTTTAATCTGAATTAAGTTTTAATGAACCTTCCAAATGTTCATCTCTTTGATTATTCTGATTTAGGGCCATCCAGAGTCTGTGTAAGATAGTCATTTACAACCTTTGCCACATCATCTACATAAAGGCCATGTACTGCACAGGCCTGGTCTAATGTCTCAAACTGAGATATTCCGCAGCTGATACAATGCATACCGCACTTCATAAGTACAAGAGCGGTGTCAGGATACCATGTAATAATGTCTCCAATAATCATATCAGGAGTTACAAATGGCTTTATTCCATCTTCATCCGGAACAAGTGTAGAAGGATCTGGTTTTTCCTTAGGTCCACCATAAACTTTTCCAGCATCCTTTTCTGTATACATATTATATTCTGAGCCCTGGGGTTCCTGGCCCATCTCTTTTGTTGTTATATTGTCCATATTTACATTTCCAGCATTAACCACTTCTTGGTTTGTTAATTCCTCATTTGATACTTCTTTAGCCAATTTTATCGCCTCTTTCCAAATCTATTGATAATATGTTATAGGATAACCGATATATTATAACACATATGTCAATTCCTTCTCATAATATTCTGCTAATTTACCAGAATATCTGCCTATTTATATTATTTTTTATTTGATTTTTTATTTAAACTTAACAGGAAGCTTATTCTTTAGAAAAATGTTAAAGAATATCTATCAGCATTCCTATAGCCATAAATTTTTCCTTAAGCTTATCCAGCTCTACAGCAACATTATGCTTCTTGGTAAGTACCTCCTCAAAAGTAGCCTTCTCTGTTGTATAATAAATATAAACCTTATTGTCATAAAAACATATTCTAAGTATTTTACCCAACTGAAGGCTGGCGATCTGGCGAAGCTTATATATCATATTGTCGGTCAGGAAATCGTTTGCTTCATCCTCATCAAAGGCATATACCCTGAACATACGATTAATAATTTCATTTTTCGTATTAATAATATGAACTCTTGAATTCTGACAATCAAGAATCGGTGCAGAAGCCGATGTAAAGACAACAGGATTAACACATCTGCTATCCTTATAGGTAAACTCATAGAATCTTCCCCTAAGATGTATATTGTTAATCTCGCAATCTTCGAACACATCTGAATTAGAAAAAAGAATACCCTTATGTTCCCCTTTCAATTCATTACAGGAAGAATACTTATATACTCCAGTATCAGAAAACATATTGGTACTAACTATTTCTCTTTCAGTTAAGCTTCCTGTCTTAGAAAAACTTCCGCCAATAAAATAGGCTTCAGCATACGGCTTTACAATCAGATTCCTATAATCCAGTCTGAGTCCATCCAGTTTTACCTGTTGCTTAATTCTATATGAAAGAAACAAAGCAAGAATAATCATAGAAATAGCAGCAATTATAATACCATAAGACAGCCATATTCCAGTATGATTAAGATAAATCGCAAATGCCCCTCCTGCTACCAGGAAAACAAAAAGCATATTGATTGCATTAATCTGATTTTTGATTGCCTTTATTCCAATATTCTTTTCAAGTCCTTTTACAAACCTTTTATTCTCCATAATACTTTCCCATACTCTCCTAAACCCAAGTAGTTATAGTTTATCATTTATAATAGTAAATTACAAACAAAAATACATATTATATGTCATATTCAGCTTTCAATCCACTATAATAAATCGTGAAAAAGCCTATTTCACATATACTTTAATTTTCATATAATCAGTTCATAAATAAATTTAATATTATATTTTTAATCACAGAAAAAACATAAAATTATTAAAAATAAAAAAATACACCAGGACTGCTCATCACAATCCTGGCATATTTTTTATGGGGAAGGTATATGTTATAAGATAGAAATGACCTCTTCTTCAGGGTCAGGTCTATCTAATTTTTTAGGCACCGTAAGTGTAAGAACTCCATTTTCAAACTTAGCTTTAATATCCTCTTTCTTTACCTCTTTTCCTACATAAAAGCTTCTTTCAGTCTTCCCATAGAATCTTTCTTTGCAGAGATACTTAACAGGCTTCTCCTGTTCAACAGTCTCTTCAACTGCCTGTTCAACTGCCTGTTCAGCCTGATCTTTGGATTCTTTTTCTCCTTCTGATACTTTTTCAGCTTTATGTTCTGCGCTTACTATAAGATATCCCTTCTTAAGCTCAGCCTTGATTTCTCCCTTATTATATCCTGGGAAATCCATATCAAGCTCATATCTGTCTTCAAATTCCTTAATGTCTGTTGAGCATCTCTTGCTTGTAGCTATCTCATTTCTAAGCATCTTACCATAATCCACAGGGATATTAATAAGATCACTAAACAACTCATTTGCAAACTCTTCACTAAAAATATTTGGGTAATACATAACATTCACTCCTTTTGTTAAAATCGTGAAAGTTCTTTACATATATATCACCGGTCTTGCTCTTTTAAGCTTAGCAGTTATTATGTATTAATCAATCGATTTCTAAGCTCACTTTCCAGGAGGGCTACGATCCTTTGATATTGTAAATCACTTTCGTTTACATTTGATATATATGTTATAACACTTTTGTTAGCACTCGTCAAGTGTGAGTGCTAATATTTTTTTTAATTTTAATTTTTTTATTTATTATTATCAGAATAATATTGTCTAAGTCTTGATGGAATCGCCCCATCAAGCAGGCCTACCATATCATTTTCAGACAATTTAGTCTGACCTGAAATCCACATATTCATTATATTGATAACTCCGCCTATATACATCTTAATCATCATAACTATATCATAGGGAAGTTCATTTGTTCCCTTTCTCGACTTAAATTCATCCTCCATACATTCACAAAGAAAACCAGCTGTTTTAGCAACATAGGAATCCTCTCCATGGGTATTTTTAGATGCATTAATTACATAACGAGCATTATTCTTATAATCTATAATAAAAAGCCTTAATAATTCCTTCCAGGAAAGATTTTTTTCCACTCGTTCCTTCAGCATCCTACGGATTCTTTCTTTGTAGGAATAAACAATCAATTCATATTTATCAGAAAAATGATTATAAAAGGTCTGTGGTGTTATTCCTGCCCTTTCAGATATCTGTTTTACAGTAATTTTGTCAATCGGACTATTCTTTGCCAGCTCTCTGACAGATAAAAGTATCTTATTCTTAGTTTCGCAGTCTGTTTGATACATCATTTCCTATCATTAAACCTCATTAAAACTCATTAAAACTCATTAAAATCTTATTACAACACTCACACATTTATTTTTTTCAAACTGCTATCTTAGAGGTCTTTACAATATATCCTCTACTTGATTAATTTATTATTAATCTGCCAGCAGGACATTATATAAATTCCTAAAGATAAAGCCATTATATAATAAAAAAATTAAAATAAGATTGAAAAATGATTTAAAAATGATTAAAAACAATTCTTTAATTCTATTCTTATATGTATTTGATTGTAATTAAATCAAGGCTTTAATCAAGGTCTGACAGAATTATATATAAAAATTCCATCATTTTATTATCATATTACAATCTTTTTTATTCTTTAATTTTCATCCTCTTTTTGCAATTATGACAGTTGCAATCTGAAAATATATCCATACCGAACTAACATCCACAAGAGTAGAAAGCATAGGAGACGCCATAATAGCCGGATCAAGCTTTAATCTCTTAGCCAGCATAGGAAGGGAGCAACCCATAAGCTTAGCTACAACTACACAGAATATAAGAGTAAGAGCTATTACTATAGCAAGATCCATATCCTTATATTGAAGATATATTCTGACCATATTTACAAGGGCAAGGGCAAGCCCCACCAGAATTGAAACCCTTAGTTCCTTCCATACAGCCTTAAAATAATCAGAAAGCCCTATTTCATCCACCGCCATACCTCTTATGACAAGAGTTGAGCTCTGAGTTCCACAGTTACCGCAGGTTCCTGTAATCAT
>JAILGP010000203.1 GCA_024696635.1 Eubacterium sp.
AATGCAAATACTATAAGTAAAACACTTTGCTTCCTATATACAACCTGAAATATTGCATCAACCAAAATTACTACTGTGTCAATAGTAGCAACGACACTTAGCATAGACATTCCACCCTCAATTGAACCCATAAAGGAAAAAAGAAGAAGTCCAATACCCGCAAGAGCTGTATCCTAAGTCGAAGCACCCACCAGTTTTTACTTATTATCCAGTAACTTATATTCCACGAATCTCTTATCAAGCTCTTGCAGCAGTGATATGTAACCTTTTGATAGTTCACATTCAGTCAGTAATATTTTCCTATGCTTTTTCGTTTCAATGAAAATTTTGTAGGTTTCCCACTTCCTATACTTATTCCTATGTTTAATCTTATTTACTTCAATACCATATATATCACCATATTCAATTACCGTTATTCCATGATTTAAACCTATCAGGGCACTTGGTGTTACCAATACCTGAATAATATTTAACCAGACCGTATCTATATCATTTGCAAGTCTATCGATTTCCTTCGCCCGATACCTCTTGCCCGTGTATACAGGTCTAAGATGCTTCTTCATAGAAATCATATCTTGGAGAAAGACCGTAGCTACTATAATGATTGTAATTCCAAATACAATTCCCAGAATATGATTATTTTTCATTTCATCCCAAAAACTAATCTCTGAACAATCCAGATAATAATATGCATATTCTTCATCTTTGAGTGTATCGTAGTATCCTATACTTTGATAGTATTCCTTAATGATTTCCCGGGTTTTTTCTTTAGTAGGCCTGATTCTTTTAAGCTTTCCATGAAGTGTCCCAGGGCCATCCATCCCCAGTATATTATTTCCCACATGCGCCAGTAGTATATGATCATTTCCAGCCTTTAGATCGTAATAACTTATATTACTTCCATCATCCGGGCTGCAGACCTTTTGCGGTTTTTCTTCCATCACCACACTATAAAATGTGTCATCTATATTATCAGAATAATTGTTAAAAGGAATCTGGTTATCAGCATGTATATCAATATAAGTTCTGACAACACTAGTCAGTATCAGAGCGATTCCTATAAGAAGTAAAATTATGCCTGTTTTAGCCATCATGATATCACTCTGAATCTGTTTTCGGATATGCTCATTTGTGTAATTCTTTGTATATCTCTTAGTTTTTCTATCTATATTTTCTTCAATCTTCTTCCTACGCTGAGCTTCCTTTTCCTTCTTTTTAATTTCTTCTTCCTTTTCTTCAGGACTTAGTTCTTCTTCCTCATCTTCAGGACCTTTTTCTTCTTCCTCATCTTCAGGACCTTTTTCTTCTTCCTCCGTGTCTCCTTTTACTGTATAGTAAATCATAAAGAATATTGAAAGTAATAAAAATAACGCTGCGATTACAAAAATTACTGCAGCAGCTTCAAACCCGTACTGGGACTTAGCTTCACCTATATAATATTCATCAGGATTTTCCGGATTATAATGAATAGCGAGCCTGTCCCCCTCACTTCCATAGCTTCTAGACGCATAGACAGTTTCTATCTTGAACATATCATCCGTATTTACCGTGATAGCTATCCAGTATCTCCCAGATTTACCTGTATTAAGATATTTACCCTGAGGGGTCTCACGAACCCCGGTTCCAACAGCACCTTCACCTTCTTGGTCCACTATGCCTGTAACCTTTGATGTACAGTCCTTAACAGTGCTATAAGTTCCATAGAATACAATTAAACCAATTATTCCAAATATAAGCATTAATATAATAGTAAATGTCGGTATAAATATTTTTCTTTTTTTCTTATATTTCTTCTGGCTTCTATCTTTATTTTCATAAAAATTATCAAATGAGTTTTCCATCTTTTCCATCGGATTCAATATATCCTAAAATCCTTTATATGTTTCAATAAACTGGGCGCTGATTTCAGTATCAGCTGATCCCTTTTCAATCATTTCAAGAGCATTATAATGAATCCAACTCCTTAAATGCAATACCATATTCATAATACCTATTATAATAACTATCCTCATCGTAATCTTCGTTATCTTCATCCTTATCACCATTATAAGCTACAAGATGTTCTTTAAGGAAGTCATAGAGAGACTTTTCAACTTCATCCGCTCTCTCTTTAAAGTAGCCTGTGGTTATCTCGGCTACACCACCTTCAGAAAAACTCATCTTCATAGAAGCTATGGCATCTACAGGTCTAAACTGAGATTTAAGATTCTCCGAATCAAAAAACATTATAATATCTTCCTTACTACTTTCACTAAGCTTTTGGGTTCCGTCTTCATTTCCGTCTTCATCCTCAAGAATATATGCGAAGCTGTGGGTCTGATACTTTACCCCCTCTGGTTCATGGATAACGCCCTGATTTTTCTCCTTGATACGATTATATAGTTCTTCCGTCTCGCCTACCAAAAAGTCTGAATATAATGAATATTTCGAACCAGAGATTACATACTTCTTTCCATCAGTAGCCACCGCCTCAACAATATATCTTTCAAGCTTTTGCGGGTTATCCTTTGCGGCCTTATAGTAACTATATATTCT
>JAILGP010000209.1 GCA_024696635.1 Eubacterium sp.
AATAATAGGATAAAGAATAATAGGATAAAAAATAATAATATAAAAATAATAGGATAAAGAATAATAGGATAAAAAATAATAATATAAAAAATAATAGGATATAGAATAATATTAAAAAGAATTATTAATCTAAAATAATAAACTTAGAATTATTAGAGTTAAAAATATTAGATTTAGTAGGAGATATATATGGAAACTATTAAAACAATAGATTATGGCGAGGAAATGTGGCAGGACTATGTGGATTATGCCATGTCCGTAATAACAGATAGAGCTTTACCTGATGTAAAGGATGGTCTTAAGCCTGTTCAGAGAAGGGTTATATATTCACTATCGGAGCTTACAAGGTCTGATAGTCCTCATCGTAAGTGTGCCCGTATTGTTGGTGATACAATGGGTAAGTATCATCCTCATGGTGATAGTTCCATCTATGAATGTCTTGTTAATTTGGCTCAAAGCTGGAAGCTGCCTATTCCTCTTGTGGATCCTCATGGAAACTTTGGCGATGTTTCTGGTTCGGGTGCAGCAGCCATGCGTTATACTGAGGCTCGTATTGCCCGTTATACAGAGGAAGGTCTTAAGGATCTTAAGTATTGTGAGTTTATGCCTAACTTCGATGGAACAGAGAAGGAACCAGTTCATATTCCATTTCTTATTCCTAATATGCTTACTTCAGGTGCTACTGGTATAGCAGTTGGTATGGCTACCAATATTCCTTCTCATAATCTGGGGGAGGTTGCTGATGCTGAAATAGCATATTTAAATGATCCATCTATTACAACAGCTGATCTTCTTAATTATGTTAAAGGACCTGATTTTGCCACCGGTGGAATTATTAATACTGATATGGATAATCTTCTTTCTATATATGAAAATGGATATGGAAGAATTAAGGTAAGAGGTAAGGTTGAAATCAGAGATGCAGGAAGGGGAAGAAGGTCTATTTGTGTGACAGAAATCCCTGTTACTATGATAAATGGAACTGAGAAGTTTCTTAATAATGTTGCTGATCTTGTTAGACAGGGTAAGCTTCCTGCGGTAGTAGATATTGCCGACAGAGGTGATAAGGATGGTGAATGTCTTGCTATTGATGTTAAGAAGGGAACCACAGATGAAGAGATTGATAAGATATTAAATATTCTATATAAGAAGGCCGGCCTGGAGGAAAACTTCAGCGTTAATATAAATTGTATATACAATAAAAAGCCTGAGGTTATGGGGCTTAAGCGTATTCTTGAGTGTTATACAGAATATAAATGGGAGGTTTATACATCAAAGTATAATAAGCTTCTTGAGGATCAGAGAGATATTAGAGAAATAAAGTCAGGACTTCTTGAAGCTGTTGATGTAATTGATCTTATAATTGAAGTCCTTAGAGGTTCTAAAACAACTAAAGAAGCTAAAGAATGTCTTATGTTTGGTAAAACTGATAATATAAAATTCAGATATAAGGGTTCTATAAATGATGCTAAGCAGTTACATTTTACAGAAAAGCAGACAGATGCAATTCTTGCCATGAGATTGCAGAAGCTTATAGGACTCGAAGTAGATATACTTATGAAGGAATTATCTGATGCTGAAAAGAAGATAGCTAAATATGAGAGACTGCTTAAATCCAAAACTGCTATGAAAAATCAGATGGTTGCTGATATTGAAGAGCTGAAAAAGAATTATGCCATACCTCGTAAGTCTCTTATTAAAAATATTGGAGAGGTAGAGCTGGAGAAGGAAAAGGTGGTTGCTACAGAAGAAACAATACTTCTGGACCGTTTCTTCTATATCAAATCTGCTCCAAGAGCTATTTTTGAGAAAAATCCTGAAGTTGCAAGGAAGTTTGATTTGAATGTTATGTCAACCGACAGAATTGCAATATTTGATAGCCAAGGCATGGTTCATATAATAAAGGTTTCTGATATTTTGAAGAAACAGACTAAGAAGGATAAGAAGTTCAGAATTACAGATAAGGGTATACAGATTTTTGAATTCTGTGCCATGAGTCACGATGCAGATGTTGTAGCCGTGTTAAATGTTTCTGAGATGAATCCTCTGGGTAATATAGATTCTCAAACAGCTAAGGATATTATAGAAGCTGGAAAGGGCAAGGTTAATATTCGAAATCTTGTATTTGTTACTGAAGAAGGAAAGGCAAAGAGAGCTAAGGCTGATCTTTTTGATACATCAAGAAAAACTGCTCAGGCAATTAAATCAAATATAGTCTATGTTGGATACGAAGGAGAATATATTGTAGCTGAAACTGAGTCTGGTTACTCTATAAAGGTAAGGTCTGATGAGATACCAGAACAGGGTAAAGGTGCAGGTGGAGTTCAGCTTATATCACTTCGTCGAGGAGATAAAGTTACAGGGGCTATTTCAGCTGGAAATGAAAGTGAATTCGGTGGCATAAAGCTTTCGGATATGAAGGCTGTAAAACGAGGTGGAAAAGGTAACAAGAAGGGTAAATAGATATTAGTAAATAAATACTTAGTGTATAAGTGATTAAATATAAGAATTTATTATATTTCAACTGAGAGGAATAAATATGGGTAAAAAAGAAGAAACCTATGATGGCGAATCCATAAAGGTCCTTAAAGGTTTAGAGCCTGTAAGACTTAGACCTGGTATGTATATAGGAAGCACCGGAAGAACAGGGCTTAATCATCTGGTCCAGGAAATAATTGATAATGCAGTGGATGAGCATCTTGCTGGTTATTGTAAAAATATTTATGTTTCTTTAAATGAGGATGGTTCGGCCACTATTGAAGATGATGGCCGTGGTATTCCTGTTGATCTTCATCCTACTGAGAAGAAAAGCGCAGAGAGAGTTGTATTTACTGTTCTTCATTCTGGCGGTAAGTTTAATGATTCAATATATAAAATAAGTGGTGGACTTCATGGTGTTGGTTCTGCTGTTGTTAATGCTCTTTCTAAGAAGCTTATAGTAGATGTTTACAGGGATGGAAATGTATATCATGATACCTATGAATATGGTAAGCCTAAAACAAAGCTTATAGATGGACTTCTTCCTAGTGAACCATCTAAAAATCCTAAAAAGACAGGTACTAGAGTTACGCTGTATCCTGATGATACAATTTTTGAAACTGTTAAATTTAAATCCAGTGCTATACGTCAGAGAATTAAAGAAACTTCATATCTTAATCCAGATATAACTATAACATTTGAAAATAAGAGAGATGGTTATGCTCCCGAAGTATTCCATGAACCAGGTGGACTTTCTGCATTTGTTGAAGATATATCCAAGGATCTTACAAAAACTTCACCTGTTGTTAGCTTAAAAGGTGAGAAGAATGGAATAGAAGCAGATATAGTTTTTGTTTGTACTGAAGATGGAGATGAAAATGTTATTGGTTTTACTAATAATATTACAAATCCAGAGGGTGGAACTCATGTGGCTGGCTATAAGGCTGCATTTGCTAAAATTATAAATAATTATGCAAGAAATGAACTGGGACTTCTTAAGGATAAGGATGCCAATCTTTCCGGTGCTGATATAAGACAGGGAGTTCAGGCTATTGTTTCTGTAAAGCATCCGGATCCTCAATTTGAAGGACAGACAAAAACAAGACTCTCTAATACTGATGTAAGTCCTGCAGTGGATGCCATAATGAGAGAACAGCTTACGGTTTATTTTGATCGTAACTACGATGTTCTTAAGGATATTGTAGACAGGGCCATAGAAACAGCTAAGGAAAAGGCTAAGAATAAAAATAAGGTAAATGTAAATAAATTCTCCTTTGAAGGAAATGGAAAATTAGTCCGTCAGGAGAGTAATGAATCTGAAAAGTGTGAAATATTTATAGTTGAGGGTGATTCTGCCGGTGGATCTGCCAAATCAGCACGTAACCGTAAATATCAGGCTGTTCTTCCTCTTAGAGGTAAGATACTTAATGTCGAAAAGGTTCCTATAGCTAAGGTCCTGGAAAATAAGGAAATACAGGCCATGATCAATGCCTTTGGCTGTGGCTTCAGTACAGGTTTTGGAAACGATTTTGATATAGAAAAATTAAACTATAATAAGATTATTATCATGACCGATGCCGATGTGGACGGTTCTCATATTGCGACCCTATTATTAACATTTTTCTATAGGTTCTATCCGGATCTTATTACAGAAGGCCATATTTATATAGCTATTCCTCCTCTTTATAGAGTTGGTGAAGGTAAGAAGGCAAGATATCTTTATTCTGATGATGAATTGGAGAAATATAGGAAGAGTCATCAGGGAAAATTTTTAATTCAGCGTTATAAGGGTCTTGGTGAAATGGATGCAAATCAGCTTTTTGAAACAACTATGGATCCGGAAAATCGTGTATTAAAGCAGGTTATGATTTCAAGCCGTGCTGAAGCATCTTCTATTACAAGTATTCTTATGGGTAACGAGGTTGCACCAAGAAGACAGTATATTGAAGAAAATTCTGCAGATGCTAAGATAGATGCTTGATCATAATGACAAAAAAATGCTTATGAATCATGAATTTAGATTATTGAAATACGTATATTATAAAAAAGCCGAATTAAATAATTACCAAAAATGCTTATGAATCATGAATTTAGATTATTGAAATACGTATATTATAATGATAGAATAGGTTTCGTTATTAGTCATATAGGAGGTTAATATTAATGAAAGATGAAACAAAATGCCTGCATGCAGGTTATACCCCAGGAAACACAGACCCAAGAGTAGTACCAATTGTACAGAGTACTACATATAGATTTGATACAACTCAGGATATTGCAGATGTATTTGATGATCCTACAAAGGCTCTTATTTATTCAAGATTTGCAAATCCAACAGTTATGGCAGTTGAAGAGAAGATTAACCAGCTTGAAGGTGGTGTTGGTGCAATGGCAACTACATCTGGACAGGCTGCATCCCTTCTTTCAATTCTGAATATAGCTCAGTCTGGGGATTCTATCGTTTCTATTCCAGAAATATATGGTGGAACAATTAATCTTTTTGCTTTCACACTTAAGAAGCTTGGTATTGAATGTATATTTGTAAGCCAGGATTCTACTGATGAAGAAATTAAGGCGGCTTTCAAACCTAACACAAAATGTGTATTTGGTGAAACAATTGCTAATCCTGCACTTACTGTATTTGATATAGAGAGATTTGCAAATATTGCTCATGAAATGGGGGTTCCTCTTATTGTGGACAATACATTTGCAACTCCTATTCTTTGTAAGCCATTTGATTTTGGTGCAGATATTGTAGTTCATTCAACAACAAAGTATATGGATGGACACGCTGTACAAGGTGGTGGTGTTATAGTTGATAGTGGTAAGTTTAACTGGGATAATGGAAAGTTCCCTGAACTGGTTGAACCAGATGAAAGCTATCATGGAACTCGTTATGTGGAAAAATATGGAAAAATGGCTTATATTCTTAAGGCTCGTATGCAGCTGATGAGAGATTTTGGATGTTATCCAGCTGCTCACTCAGCATTCCTTCTTAATCTTGGACTTGAGACACTTCCAATTCGTATGCAGAAGCATTATGAAAATGCTCTTGAAGTAGCTAAATTCCTTAAGGATAGTCCTTATGTCGAATCAGTTACATATCCTGGTCTTGAGTCAGATAAGAACTATAAGCTTGCTCAGAAATATCTAGGTGGAAAGAGCTGTGGAGTTATATCATTTGTAATCAAGGGAGGAAGACAGGCAGCTATGAAATTCATGGATAGCCTTAAGCTTGCTTCAAATGAAGTTCATGTTGCTGATATAAGAACCTGTGTCCTTCATCCAGCAAGTGAGACACATCGTCAGCTTACAGATGAACAGCTTGTTGCCGCAGGTATAGAAGGCGGAATGATTCGTTTCTCAGTCGGACTTGAGAATATTGAGGATATACTTGATGATATTAAAGCTGGTTTTGCAGCTATGAATTCATAAAAAGATGAAACTTTAGATATAGGTGTCGCAGGAAATATGTGGCACCTGTATCTAAAAAAATTATTGCATTAATAATTATAATATTTTTATATTTATAATGCTATTTTGATGCTTAAGAGGTAGATAATATGATAAAAATTCTTATAGTAGAAGATGAAAAACCTATATCCAATTTGATCAGGCTTAGTTTAAAAAATGTAGGTTATAACTGCGATACTGCATATGATGGAGCTACCGCAGCTGATCTGATAGATGAGAATGTGTACGACCTGATACTTTTAGATGTAATGCTTCCTGAAATTGATGGGTTTGAACTGATGGAATATATAAAACCTCTGGGCGTTCCAGTTATTTTCCTTACTGCCATGGATAAACTTCAAGACAGGGTTAAAGGTCTTAAGATGGGAGCTGAGGATTATATTGTTAAACCCTTTGAGGTTGCAGAACTTATTGCAAGAGTAGAGGTTGTACTCAGAAGATATAATAAGACGGAAGAGATATTTGAATTAAACGGTCTTGTTGTAGATGCAGCTTCCATGTCGGTTCGTCGTGATGGTAAAGAGATTAATCTTACTCCTAAAGAGTTTGATCTCCTTCTTCTCTTTCTCAGAACTCCAAATACTGCACTTTATAGAGAAAATATCTATGAAAAGGTATGGGGAGGAGAGCTTGAGTACGGAAGTAAAACGGTGGATTTACATGTACAAAGACTTCGTAAAAAAGCAGGACTTGAAAAGGAGCTTAAATCTGTCAGCAAGGTTGGATACAGATTGGACGTATTATGAGCTTTAGAGTAAAGATAACTATTGTAATAACTGCATTGGTTGCATTATTGTTTAGCTTTGGTTCTTCTCTTATGATTCATAGATCCTATATGAATTCCATAACAAGAGAAGAACAGGAAGCGGTTGCCAGTTTGGAAATGATTACCAGTGCTATAAAAATGGCCTATGAGCGTGGTGGACTTCCTGGAGAAGAAAATCTTCTCCAGACGCTTAGAAGGCTTGGTTCTTATGAGACATCTACGGATGTCTTTTTGTTGTTTAGGGATGAGGAAGTTATTTATTCAAGTGATGAGCAAAATTCTTACGGCGGAATTGCATCATCAGCGGCTTTTAATTCCAGTAATAACTCTAAATTTGCTAATGCGCTTAATTTATATGGTATAGATCTTTCTAAAATAAAGAAAAATATTAATGGCTATGATGATATATATGTTAGCTATAAAAATTCATTTGTAGGTATGCAGTATATAATTAGTTCATCAAAAATTTCTATAGGGGAAAATGATTATGTTCTTTCTGTAGTTAGAGATGTAGAGTTTGTTACAACTAATAGACAGAGGATGCATAAATTATTTATTTCAACATTTGTTATTCTTCTTGCTGTTGCTTCTCTTGTTTCCTGGGGGATGGCTTCTTTGTTGGTAAGACCTATGTCCAAGCTTTATAGGGCCACTCAGGAAATTGCAAAGGGTAATCTTTCTTTTAGGTCTAATGTTAAAACCGATGATGAAATAGGACAGCTCTCAAGACGTTTTGATTATATGGCATCAGAGATGGAGGAAAATGTAAGACTTCTTGAAAGAACAGCGGAGGAAAAGGATAGATTTATGGGCGCGTTTACTCATGAACTTAAAACTCCTATGACATCTATAATAGGTTATGCTGAACTATTAAGAACTACTGAGCTTGATCCTGAAGATAAAGAGGATGCTCTTAATTACATTTATTCTGAGGCTAAAAGACTTGAAAATATGTCTCTTAAGCTTCTTCAAATATTTGTATCAGACGAGGAAAAAATAGAACTTAAACAGGTCAATCCTAAAACTCTTGTTGAGGATGTAGTAACTCATCTTACTCCAACACTTGAAGAACAAAATATTGATATAATAAGTCAAACTGAAGAGGGGACTGCTTATCTTGAAAGTGATCTTGTCAGGACTCTTTTGATTAATCTTATTGATAATGCTCGTAAAGCCATGGAAGGCAAGGGTATCATAAAGGTTGAGCAGAAGATTATAGAAGGGGGCATTATTCTAATTATAACAGATAATGGTAAAGGAATGCCCAAGGAGGCTATTGAACATATTACAGAAGCTTTTTATAGAGTTGATAAGGCGAGATCCAGAGAACAGGGTGGAGCAGGTCTTGGTTTATCTCTTGTAGCTAAAATTGTTGAACTGCATAATGGTAATATTAAATTCTCTAGTGAGGTTGGAGTTGGTACTGTTGTTACTGTTACATTGAAGGGAGGCCCTAATCATGAATAATGATAATAAGCTTGGACTTGCAGATATTAGGTATCTTCCTGAAAATATAAAACGAAGAAAAATAATTAAATATATAATTGCTTTTTTTCTTATGTTTGCAGTTATATATATAGCATATTTTTTTCCTTATATTGTTTATTTGTATGAAAATATAAGATTGACAAATTATGGTATTCATTATAAAAGTGAGTCTTTAAATGTTGAGGAAAAGGAAACCTCTTTTGTGGAAAAACTCAGCATTATGAATGATTTGATTCAGAGAAATTCATATATTTATATTGACAGTCAGGAGGTTGAAAATTCTGCTGTTAAGGCCAGAATGACATCTGAAGAGGCCGTTAAGGCAGGTATAGATGGAATAAATGATGCCTTTGTTTCTATGTATGCAGAAATGACTGGTATGGAGGCTGAAGATATTTCCTCTAAAATATTTGTTTCAAATGAATATTTTGTACAACCTTATCTTATGATAAAACCTGATACAAAGGAAATGTTTTTGGTCTGGCTTGTGGAGTATGATGAACCAACTGGTATAATTGAGGTTTTTATTGATGATGAAACTGGAAAAATTCTTTCTATGGTTTCAACTTCTACACCTTTTTCTGATAGCTTGATGGGTGTAATGGTGAGTGGATATTCCAAAGAACTGACTGAAGGCTTATCAAAGTATTATGATATGAACATGGTTTGTAATAAATATAATACTTATAGTATATCAGGAAGGCTTGTTATTATATGTGATATATATATTACTGATGTTCCTGGTACATGTATTGAATTAAGGTATAGTGAAGATCCTATTTTGAGATGTGAAATTGATTATAATTTTCCGTATTCTATTACTGGAAATGATGTGATGCTGGATGAAAATGTAGGCGGAACGGATGATTATAGCATAGATTCTGAAGATGCTACCGACGATAGTGGTGTTAATACTATTGATAATAGTAATGATCAAAATAATAACCAGAATAATAACCAGAATTATGATCAAAATTACAATCAAAATGATAGTCAAAGTTATGATCAAGATTCCGATTATTATTATGAAGAGGATGAAGAGTATATATATGAAGATGAATATGATATCGATGATGAGGATACGGAAAATAATTTATATCAGCAACCGGATGAATCAAATGAACAGAACAATGATCAAACCATAGAAACACAATCAGAAGAAAATCAAGATATGAATCAAATTATTGATCATAATTCTGAAAACACTTCAGAACAAAGTACTGATCAGGTTATAGAACAAAATACTAATCAATCTGGTGATCCTACCACTAATGATGAAAAACAAACTGAACAGAAAAAAGAAGATGCAACGATTTCATCGGAAGGCACTTCAGAGGAAAATCAATAAATCATATATTCTTATCATGATAGTATGATATTCATACTAAGATTATTTTAATGTATTAGCAGGAGACGTATGAATGAATAAAAAATATGTTTTGCTTTTAGCAGGTTTTGTTATTATCTTTATTTTAGTTAGTTTGATTTCTCTAAATATGAAGGGTAATGAAGCTTCACAGGATGAAAATTATAATGGCCTTGAAATAGTAACTATCGAGAAAACTGAAGAGAATAAAGAGGAACAAGTATCAGAAGACAAGACAGAAGAAGTACCAGATAATGAGTTAGAGGAAGAGAAACAAGTAACAGAAGATAAGGTAGAAATAGAAAATCAAGTATCAGAAGAAAAAGAAAATCAATTATCAGAAGAAAAAGAAGAAATATCTGATGATCAAACTTCGTATGACCATCCTTCGGATGATGATTATTATGATAGTTCTAATGATACTTCATATTCAGATAATGATAAATATGAAGAGTATAAATTCAGAAGTCAGAATAAGCTTCAAGGCCACTATGAAAAACATGGAATTGATATGGGATTTGACTCTGCAGAGGATTATGAGAAAGCAGCTTCTGATGTTGTAAATAATCCAGAAGCGCTTCATAAGATTGAAAAAGAAGATGGCGACGATGTTTATTATATTGAAGACACAAATGAGTTTGTTATTGTTTCTTCTGACGGATATATAAGAACTTATTTTAATCCTAATGATGGAATTGATTATTATTATCGCCAGTAGTCCTAATATGGCCATACTTATATTGGCTTAGTATTAAACAACTACTAAGTTCCTGGCTTGTTAGTTATGCCGAAAAAAAGCTTTATATTATGTGTATTTTTCATAAAAGAAAATTCTACTTGACATTTTGCTTGTGCGATATGGAGAAATTTACCAAAAAGCTTGCAAACTTTTTGTAAAAGCCTTAAAATTTTTATGGTAAAAAGAAATGACATAAAAATATTTTGCATCTAGGTTTTGTTGGTAGTATTTATTGTTACATTTTCAATGGAGGATAAAGAAATGGCAATTAAGAAGGCAAGTGTAAAGGATTTAGCTGTAAAGGCTGCTGCTGTAAAGGAAGCTGATGCTAAGATGGCTCAGGCTAAGGCAGTTGAGAAGAAGGAAGAAGTTAAAGAAGAGAAGAAAGCACCTGCAAAGAAAGTTGCAGAAAAGAAAGTTGCAGAAAAGAAAGCTCCTGCTAAGAAGGCTGTAGCTAAAAAAGAAACAGTTAAGAAGGAAGCTGCTAAGAAGACTGTTGCTGCAAAAGAAACAGTAAAAGAAACAGCTAAGGCACCTGCAAAGAAAGTAGCTGAGAAGAAAGTAGCTGAGAAGAAAGCACCTGCAAAAAAGACACCTGCAAAGAAGGCAGTAGCTGCTAAAACAACAGAAACAGTTGTTGTTGAATATGCTGGCGGTTCAGTTTCAACAGCTGATATCGTAGCTAAGGCTAAGGAAGTAAGTGGAAAGAAGTCAATAAAGGTTCTTAATGTTTACTATCAGCCAGAGAATAATAAGGTTTACTTTACTGCAGATGGTGAAGAAGGATCATTTGATCTCTAAGATGTAATTATAAACTATATTTAGTTTGAGTGAGAAAACGCTTCGAATTTTTCGGGGCGTTTTTTTGTTAGTCTTATTATAATACTAAGAATAGTTTTTTTAGGATTATATGATTATTTACAATAAAATAAAAGGCTTCTCCTTAGAAAAGCCTTTTTATATAAAACGAATTATTTGGATTATTCTGTGCCTCTCATTTTTATGATTGGGGCTCCTTTTTTAAGAACATAGTCACCTGTAATGATAACCGTTCCTATGTTGTTATCCTTTGGAACCTGATACATAATATCCAACATAAGGTCTTCAATTATGGATCTGAGGGCACGAGCACCTGTTTTCCTTTCGGAGGCAATTTTAGCAATTTCATGAAGAGCCTGGTCTTCAAATTTCAGTTCTACTTCATCTATTCTGAGAAGCTTCTGGTATTGCTTTATAATAGAGTTGCGAGGTTCGTTAAGTATTCTTATATACATCTCTTCTGTAAGATTACCAAGAGTGAATAGTACTGGAAGTCTTCCTAAAAATTCAGGAATCATTCCAAATTGTCTTAAATCTTCTGTTGTGACTTTAGATAGGAGCTCTGGATCTTCTTCTAACTCATCACGAAGGTTGGCTCCGAATCCAATAGAAGATTGTGCGGCCAGCCTTGTTTTGATGATTTCTTCAAGGTCTGGGAAGGCACCTCCGCATATGAAAAGTATACCGCTGGTATTCATCATAGTTGTAGGGGTCATAGCATTTTTGCTTCCGCTTCCTATAGGTACTTCTACATCAGCACCTTCGAGGATTTTTAATAAGCCCTGCTGAACTGCTTCGCCGCTTACGTCTCTGGATCTTGTTTCCTGTTTTTTGGCCAGTTTATCAATTTCATCGATAAAAACAATTCCGTGTTCGGCTCTTTCAACATCATTATCTGCAGCAGATAAAAGTTTAGTCAGAACACTTTCTACATCATCACCTATATAGCCGGCTTCTGTAAGTGAAGTTGCATCCGTAATCGCCAGAGGAACATCCAGGATTTTTGCGATTGTTTTAACCATATATGTTTTACCGGATCCTGTAGGTCCGATCATTAGCATGTTTGATTTTTCAATTTGTACTTCGTCTAAAATAGCTTCTGGATTGTCTTCGTAATTGAGATTTGCTAGTTCTTTTGCAGATAATTTTTTCTTTGGATTCTTTTTTTCTTCCTCTAAAGCGGCTTCTTCTGCAAGAACTCTTTTATAATGGTTATATACGGCTACAGACATAACCTTTTTTGCATATTCCTGACCGACTACATCTCTATCAAGAAGTTTTTTGATCTGATGTGGGGCAGGGATATCATCCATTGTAAGCTTTTTATATTTCTTTCCTTCGGTTTTCTTTGCCTTTTGCTGATGCCCCATAGGACCAAAGCCATCACCAAAAATGAAAGGGAAGACTCTTGTTTGTCCAGGACCATTTCCCTTTTTACCTCCAGGTCCTTGATTTTCATTATCCTGATCGGAATCATTATCTGAACCTTCACTATTATTTTCTTCGTCTTGATTGGTATCGCTTACAGGTACATTTGCATTATCTGGTGAGAAGAAAGGTGTACCCATAAAGTTTCCGAAATTCATAATTGTGTTATTATCAGTTATGCTTTTTAGGGTGTTTTGGATACAGTCACTACATACGAATATACCAGGAGCGAATTCTATAAGCTTTCCGGCTGTTCTTTCGGTTCTACGGCAAAGACTGCAGTATTTTTCGATAGAATTATAATTATCATCATTATCGGAATTATTAGCTTTAAATGTGTTATCATTTTCTGTATTATCATCACTTGTCTCTCTG
>JAILGP010000052.1 GCA_024696635.1 Eubacterium sp.
TCCCTCAACCACAACTGAGCTATCTGAGTAATTGAGCCTGATTCTGAGGTTGGTTTCCTCTCCATTTAAGGTGATTGGTGAAGTGTAGATGATATAATCGTCTGTAACTTCAACAATATAAGTTGCAAGGTTCTGCTCATCCGGAAGTGATAACCAGTAACCGTCAAATGCATCTGAAAAGTCTCCGCTTTCCCAGTCTGCCAGAACCTGTGAAGTCTCTCCCAGCTCGCAGTAGGAACCGTCTTCCATTACCTGGTAAACCAGAGAACATACATAGGATGTATTGTTAAGGCCCTCCTGGTCCAGGGTGAAGCTGAAATAGCCATCCTCGTCCAGGGCTGGTTCATTTGCAAATGTAATATATGGGCTTTCACCTGTCTGCTCGTAATCATCAACGTATGTCCAATATTCCTCATCACAGGTTTCGCTGCCATTCCACTGTCCTTCCTCGTCAAAGATGGCTGTGTTGTCATATTCCTCGGCGCTTGTGTCTGTAGAAACGCCGGCGTGGTTCTGTCTATCTACGAAGGACAGATAGTAAGGGCTGATACAGATTTTACCGAACATGGCAAGTTCGTTTGAACCCTGAATGCAGAGTGGATAATACATAGAAAGACCTGATGCTCCTGTATGTGTTGCCCCACTGATTTTGTAAATTACTGCTTCATCAAGGGCTTTCAGAACGGCATCGCTGCCCTCAGCATAGTCAGCTGCAGATGAAACAATTCCGCCCATGTCCACCATGTTGGTGTAGCCTTCGGACTTGTTATTTCCACCGAAATTGTCAACCCCCTCTATGCCTCGAATGATATCGGCTCTGGTATCACTTCCCTCAGAACTTTCATACATGCTCTTTGCGAAGTTATTAAATTCTACAACCAGGTTATCTATCTTTGAAAGGTCTATAACCGAAAGTGTTGCTATATCGCTATCATTTTGCGCTTCACAGGCACTGAGGAAGCCGTCGCATACAGCCTGTCCAAGGGCTGCTCCGTCAGCATCGGGCTCATCAGCAAGGAAGCTTCCTATTGATGAATAATCCCAGCCACTTCCTGGTTCAACCTCTTCTGAACCGTACATATATTCTGAATAGGTTGCCAGTATGTTTGCAAGCTCGATTGAACCCATGAGGCAGGCATCGCAACCAATAAAGTCAAACTTACGACCGCAGGACTGATAATTTACATTTAAAGCATTATCAATTTCTGTCAGGTCAAGGGAGTCGCTGTCGTGAAGTTCGTCGAAGCATACTCCTGTGATACTTCCTCCGCCGTGGTTCCAGAATACAAGACCCATGTGCTCGGAAAGATAATTTTCAGTTCCCCAGGTAAGGAAGCTGCTTAGTGTATCCGCAAGTCCCATACCAGCCAGTGACTGTTCGTCCACCAGTTCCATCTGGCCGTTCTGTATAACAAAACGCTGGATGCTTTCGCTGCTCACGTCGCTGTTGGTCCACTCGTAGGTACCGCCTGTCTGAACTACAAAACGATAGTTATCGCTTTCTGCAGCGTTCATCATTTCCTCCAGGTCGCCTGCTCCGCATCCACCGTCAGACTCAAGATCGGTTCCGCAAAGGTATACAAATATTGTCCATACCCCTTCTTCTCCGGTCTGGCCGCCTGCTGGTTCTTCACGTGAGATAACCATCTGGCCGTCACTACTATCTACATTCATAGAAACACCCTGGACTACTCCTGCGCCACCCTTAGCTGCGCTGCTGTTATCCGTAGCATTTCCCTCTTCTTCATATTCACCGTCCTCAGAATATTCTTCATCCTCATAGTACTCATCATCCTCGTAGTATTCATCATCCTCGTAGTACTCGTCGTCCTCATAATACTCATCATCGCCACATCCTGTCACAGAAAATGCCATTAATGATGCAACCAGTAACGCAAGAATCTTCTTCCTCATAAATCCTCCTTAATTCTACCCAACAAATTATGACCAAATATTATTATAAATGTCATCAAAGTATAAAACAAGCAAATTTACCAATGGGGTCAGACCCTTTTGGCAAATTTTACCAATGGGGTCAGACCCTTTTGGCAAATTTGGGTGATTTAAAATGTACCGCCTGGCCTTACCTGATAAATGAGTTTGGCCCCTTCTGTTTTGAGCCATTTCTCATGTTCTTTATATGAGGGACATACGGACTCCACCTTGGCCCAAAAATCCTTGGAATGATTCATATAAATTCTGTGACTTAATTCATGAACCACCACGTAGTCTAAAACTTCAGGTGGTGCAAGCATGAGAGCCACATTGAAATTCAGGTTGCCCTTGGAGGAACAGCTGCCCCATCTGGACTTTTGATTCCTGACAGTAATTCTTCCATAGGTAACTCCCACCAATGGAGCAAAATACTCAGCTCTTTCCCTAAATACTATGCAGGCCTTTTCCGCAAGTTCCTTCAATTCCTTCTGGCTAAGTGGTTCTATATTCTTCTTTACTTCTTCGGTTTTTTTCAATCTATTCTTCTGTTTTTCAATCCAGAGTATATTTGCATTTATCACTTCCTCAATACTCTTGATTGATGCCTTCATTGGTGCTCTCACAATAACCTTTTCAGAGCTCACCACCTGAATTCCAATAGACTTTCTTTTCGATCTTATTATTTCGTATTTCATTCATACCTCAAAATTTTCCAAAGGGGTGACCCTTTTGGCAAATTATTGTTGCGAGTAATGGTCCCTTTTATCCTGATACATGGCCCGGTCTGCTTTTTTAACGATTTCTTCCATGTCGAATACAAAATCTTGAGACACATTTCTTTTATTTAATTCTTTATTGGTAGCATATCCGCAGGAAATAGAAATGCCATCTATATATTTACCTCTATAATTAGAAGCCACCTGCTTCAACTTGCTTATACTGGAATCGGCTGCCTTCCCATCTCCATTCATAATGATACAAAATTCGTCTCCACCTATTCGATATATTGTATCTATATTTTCAAATGCCTTCTCCAGGCACCTCGAGCAACCAACTATAAGTTCATCTCCCGCCAGATGTCCCATGCTATCATTTACAGCCTTCAAACCATTGATATCAGCCATTATAACAACTATTTCCTGCTCCTGATCATTAGTATTATTTTCAATTTCTTCTATTTTTTCGGAATAAGATCGACGATTCTTTAGTCCGGTCAGCTGGTCATAATATGCAAATCTGGTTTGTAAATCTGCAAGTTCATTTGCCGTTTCAGCATAAATGTAACGTTCATAGCGGGCTTTATTCATGACATGGCCAATCATAATTCCTGCGACAGAAAATATAATAAGATTCAGAATTCCCCATCTATATACATTTGTATCAACAATACGATAACCATAAAGACCATAAGACAGAATCATAACTAACTGATAGCTAAATGATACAATGGTGCTTTCAGTAAAACATGATGGAACAATAATTGACATGGCTATCATGGTAACTGTTCTTACATCCGGCTGCTTTATCTGTATTCCCACACCCGCTCCAAGAACAGATACAACAAATATAAACATAAAAACCGGCATCATCTGTTTTACTTTTTTAACTATAAAAGCTGAACCTATTAAAACAATCAAATCAAGGCATAGAGCATATACGTAAACATCTTTACATCTTTTATATGCTTCAGAATGAATAGACATAATAAGGCTCATCGTCCAGAAAAAGCTGGCAGTAAGAGACCATATAATTGCTACCTTTCTGTTATTCTCTCTAATCCTATTTCTTACCTTTAAAAATTGATCTTTGGATAATCCAAAAAATAAAAGCTCTGTTTTTATCTTATCCATTAATCCCATAGATATTTCCACTTCCTTCAATTAATATTTTGACTTAAAATAACATTTCCCCATGTATTATTGGATATCTTTTCTCCTCCATTATTACCATTCCAATCACTTCATTAAAACACAGAAAATGTCATATTGGGAAACTTTTTAGAAACTAATTTTATCATAAATCATATTTTATTTATATATTTTTATAATAAGAAAACCCACAAGCCTATACTATTTCATAGACTTGCGGGTGTATATCACTTTTTTTGCCAAAGGGGTCAGATCCTTTTGGTAAATTAGATTGTGCACAATTGAATTTGCCAATGGGGTCTGACCCCTTTGGTAAATTATTCTGCGCTTCCAAGATTGAACTTGTCATGAATTGCGTTCATTGCTCTTTCTGTGTTCTTCTCGTTGATAAGAACTGTTACACGGATTTCAGATGTTGAAATCATACGGATGTTGATGTTTGCATCAAAGAGTGCTTCGAACATCTTAGCAGCAACGCCTGCATTTGACTGCATTCCGGCACCAACGATTGATACCTTTGAAACATGCTTATCAATGTCAATATCCTCAAATTCCATTCTTTCTTCAATGATCTGCTTAGCAAGATCTGCGTCCTCATCTGAACATGTGAAGGAAATATCCTTCTTGCCATGACGTCCGATTGACTGAAGAATCATATCTATATTTATATTCTGCTTTGCAAGTGCATTGAAAAGTTTAAATGCTACTCCTGGCTCATCTGTAAGGCCAATAACAGCAACTCTGGCTGCATCTGTATCGGCTGCAACACCGCTAACAATCATTTTTTCCATCTTACTTCCCTCCCTAACTATGGTTCCTTGGCTTGTATTCAGACTAGAACGAACTACCATTCTTACACCGTACTTCTTTGCAAGTTCAACTGAACGATTGTGAAGTACACCGGCACCAAGTGTTGCAAGCTCAAGCATTTCATCGTAAGTAACCTGATCAAGTTTGCGGGCAGTAGGTACCTTTCTAGGATCTGCTGTATATACACCATCAACGTCTGTATAGATTTCACATAAATCAGCATGAAGGGCTGCCGCTATAGCAACTGCAGTAGTATCTGAACCTCCACGTCCAAGAGTTGTGTAATCATCATATTTATTGATACCCTGGAAACCAGTAATTATAACTATCTTTTTCTGCTCAAGCTCAGTCTGTATACGATCAGTATCAATTCTCTTGATACGAGCAGTGCTATAAGCTGAAGTAGTATGCATGGCAACCTGAAATGCATTTAACGCCACTGCAGGTACACCAAGCGAAGCCATAGCCATTGACATCAGCGCAACTGACTGCTGCTCTCCTGTTGTGAGAAGCATGTCCATCTCTCTCTTTGGTGGGTTGGGGTTTATCTCCTTTGCCATATCGATAAGCACATCTGTATACTTACCCATAGCCGAGAGAACGACAACAACATCATTTCCCTTTTTATAATCCTCGATACATCTTTCCGCCACATTGAAAATGCGGTCGCGATTACCTACCGAGGTTCCTCCGAACTTTTTAACTATCAGCATTTTATCAATCTATGCCTCCCAAGTTTATTTCCCTGTTAATATAATTTAACTTCCAATTTTAAATTTATAAACCAATACAGTGAAATTTACAATCTTTTTTTCAAAAATCATTACTTTATATAATCTTTTTGAAAAACAAGCCCAAATCATAACCTATTTTCACAAAACAAATTTCAAATATAAGGCCTTTCCACGCTGTAATCCACTCTATCTGAAGCTGCTTATTTACTTACACAGTGATCCGCTTTACCAAAAACTATTTACTCACACTGTGACCCGCTCTACCAGAAGCTACTTATTTACTAACCCTGATTCTGCTGATTACTTCAAAATCAGAAGCAGCCTGATCAAACTCTGAACCAGAAAGAACCTTAGTCATAAATGCAGTCTCTGTCTCAGCAAGCTTGTCATCAAGCTCTATATATTCAACATCTCCGAAGGCAGCCTGAATCTTATCCTTGATATTTACGCCCTTGACTCTGACAAAGTATGGAGTGGTAAATGCATCGGCTCCCCCAAGTATTCTCTTTTCTTTGTTCCAATAAATGCTGGCTGTATAACCATTTCTCTTTACAGCATCAACAACATCAGATACAACAGCACTGGCTGTAGGAAGTGAACCCGCTCCCTTGCCGTAGAACATAACGTCACCAAGCATATCACCCTTTACAAGGATGGCATTGAATACCTTCTTTACTCCATAAAGAGGATTATCCGGGTAAACGACAAAAGGAGCAACCATTGAATAGGTTATTCCAAGCACCTTTCTTGCAATACCAAGCAGCTTGATTGATGTACCAAGCTTCTTCATATATTTAAAATCATCTGTAGTAATCTTAGTTATACCCTCAGTATATATATCCTCATAATTAACCTGCTTCTCATAAGCAAGAGAAGTAAGGATAGCTATCTTTCTGCAGGCATCATAGCCCTCGATATCAGCCTCTGGATTTCTCTCAGCATAGCCCTTATCCTGAGCGACCTTAAGAACTGTGTCAAAATCAGCCCCCTCATCCTCCATTTTTGTAAGGATGTAGTTGGTTGTACCATTCATGATACCCTGAATTTCTTCGATATGGTCTACAGTGATACACTCAATAAGAGGTCTGATAATTGGAATACCACCACCAACAGATGCTTCAAAGAAGAAATTAACATTGTTTTCTCTAGCAATCTCAAGAAGCTCTGCACCATGAGCAGCAACCAGCTCCTTGTTTGAGGTACAAACACTCTTTCCGCTTTCCAGAGCTCTCCTTACAAATGTATATGCCGGCTCAACTCCGCCCATTACTTCAACAACAATATCTACCTCTTCATCTTCCATGATGACATTTACATCATGAACAAGAACCTCCTCAACAGGGTCCCCTGGGAAATCTCTAAGGTCAAGCACATACTTAACACTTATATCATCACCAGCTCTACGGGAGATATGACTGTTATTTTCCTTTATTATCTTATATACACCAGAACCAACAGTTCCATAACCAAGAATTGCTACGTTTATCATCTTTTTTCCTCGTTAAAAATTATTTAAATTTTACTAATATCAAAGCAGGTTAGTATGTTTTCACTACTAATATTCCTGCAAATGTTATTTATATCCAAAGTCTTACACTATCTATTCCTGATTTGCTCCGGAATCATCTCAATTTTAAACCGGTTCTATCCCCGATTTTATCCTGATTAATCCTGATTTCCACCAGTAGACAGCCAGACAAGATATGCACTCATAAAAGGATCCAGATATCCATCCAGAACCTTGTAGGCATCACCCATCTCACAGGCAGTTCTGGTATCCTTGACCAGAGTATATGGCTGAAGGAAGTAAGATCTGATGTGAGCACCAAATCCATTCTCCATCATTTCACCCTTTATACCTGAAAGCTGCGCCGCCTGTTTCTCCCTCTCCAGCTGATAGAGCTTGGACTTAAGCATTTTCATAGCCTGGTCCTTGTTCTGATGCTGGCTTCTCTCATTCTGACACTGTACAACAATGCCTGAAGGGAAATGAGTTATCCTTATAGCAGATGAAGTCTTATTGATATGCTGACCACCGGCACCACTGGCCCTGTAGGTATCAATTCTGATATCCTCATCAGCAATTTCAACATTTATGGAATCATCCATAACCGGAACAACCTCCACTGAACAGAAAGAGGTCTGTCTCTTACCATTGGCATTGAAAGGCGATATTCTTACAAGTCTGTGGGTACCATGCTCCGACTTCAGATATCCATAAGCATGATATCCTGAAACCTGAAATGTAACGGTTTTCAGTCCAGCTTCATCACCTTCAAGCTCATCCAGAAGAGTTACTGTGAAACCATGACGCTCTGCCCATCTTGCATACATACGGTATACCATGCTAGTCCAGTCACAAGCCTCAGTGCCACCGGCTCCTGCATTTATCTTGACCGTTGCATCATTGGAATCAAACTCTCCGGAAAGAAGATTCTCTATACGGAAGGCATCGAATTTTTCCTTAAAGCTCGCCAATTCCTCACCAGTCTCTTTTATAAGATCAGCATCATTTTCCTCTTCAGCCATTTCAATCATGACCTCTAAATCGGAAAATGCAGCTTCCATCTGACGGAAATTCTCAATAGTAGACTTAAGTCCCTTAATTTCCTTCATTACCTGGCCAGAGGTTTCAACATCATTCCAAAAATCCGGTTCTGCCATTAACTTATCAAGTTCTGCTATTCTGCTTTCTTTCCCTGCGATGTCAAAGTGAATCCCTCACTTCATCCAGGGGTGTTCTGTACTTTTGTAGTTCGAACTTATACTCGTCCAACTCCAGCACCCTGATCACCTGCCTTTATTTGTAAAATCATAATCCAAAACCAGAGCAATCTGATTTTATCTATTTATTCAGCCTTATTTCTCATGTCAGGTCCGTCATAGCCTCCAAGTGGAAGATGACAGTTCTTGTACTTCTTTCCTGAACCACATGGGCAAAGGTCATTTCTTCCAATTTTCTTAGTCTTGTTAACAACTGGTCCCTTAGCAATTGTCTCATCCTTGTTTGTACCAGTTTCCTTAACAACCTGCTCTCTGACAGCCTCCTCCTTTGGACGAGGTCTGAAATGTGTCATGTTAAATGCAACCTGCTCCCTGATTGAGCCAATCATCTCATTAAACATATCAAAGCCGGCCATCTTGTACTCAACAAGTGGATCCTTGTTACCATAGCCCTGAAGACCGATACCCTGACGAAGCTGTTCCATATCATCAATCTGCTCCATCCACTTAGTATCAACAGCTCTCATGATCATCATACGTTCAAAGTCCTGAAGCTGAGCATCATCTTCATAAACATCATCACAGAAGGTTTCAAATGCATCTAACATTTCCTTTGTAACTCTTTCTGTGTATTCAGCTGCATTTCCACTATTCTTTTCTTTATCAGTAGGCTCAAGACTTACAACCTTGTCCTCTCTCTGAGGTGGCATAGTCCTTGCAAGCTCTTTAGTAAGACTCTTGATATCCCACTCTTCTGGCTCTATCTCATCTGAAACATATTTACCAATATATTTTTCAGCTGTTTCTTCAATCATTTCACGTACGGTATCATGCATGTTTTCACCATCCAGAACCTTACGTCTCTCAGCATAGATTACCTCACGCTGTTCATTATTAACCTGGTCGTACTCAAGAAGACTCTTTCTTGTTCCATAGTGATTGGACTCAAGTCTTTTCTGAGCTGTTTCGATGGCCTTAGTAACCATTTTGTTCTCAATGATTTCTCCGCCTTCATCTCCACTCAGTCTCTTAAGTGTTTCCATGGTTCTCTCTGCACCAAAGAGTCTTAAAAGGTCATCCTCAAGTGAAAGGTAGAACTTGGAATCACCTGGATCTCCCTGACGACCTGAACGTCCACGGAGCTGATTATCTATACGTCTGGATTCATGTCTTTCAGTACCAATAACCTTAAGACCACCCAGTTCCTTAACCTTTGGAGCTTCCTCCTCAGCTATCTTCTTAGCCTCAGCAAGAGCCTCCTTAAGTTCTTCATCACTTGCTTCTTCAATGGTAAGTCCCTTATCCTTGAGCATTTTCTCAGCCATCTTCTCAGGGTTACCACCAAGAACGATATCAGTACCACGTCCTGCCATGTTTGTTGCTATTGTAACTGCACCTATACGTCCAGCCTCAGCAACGATTTCAGCTTCTTTGTCATGATGCTTTGCATTAAGGACATTGGCATGAATTCCCTTCTTTCTAAGCATAGCATCGATTTCTTCAGATACGGCTATATCTGCTGTACCAACAAGAACAGGCTGCTTACGTGAATGAGCTTCAACTACTGCCTTTACAACTGCATTGTATTTGTCAAGCTTTGTAGCATAGAGGGAATCATTCTGATCATCTCTTGCAACCGGTCTATTAGGAGGGATGACAACAACGTCCATTCCGTAGATTTCACGGAACTCAGTTTCCTCAGTCTGAGCTGTACCTGTCATACCTGCTTTCTTATCATATTTATTAAAGAAGTTCTGGAAGGTAATTGTAGCAAGAGTCTTGTTCTCTCTGTTTACCTTAACGCTCTTGTCGTATTCAGCCTCCTTAGCCTCCAGTGCCTGATGAAGACCATCGCTGAAACGACGACCTGGCATAACACGACCTGTGAACTCGTCTACAATAAGTACCTCTCCGTCCTTAACTATATAGTCCTTATCTCTATGCATAAGGGCATGAGCTCTTACGGCCTGAAGCATACAGTGGTATTCATCAATATGCTCTGGTTCAGTAAGATTAGTAATATCAAGATAATTCTCTATATTCTTTACACCCTGCTCAGTAAATACAATGAAGTTATCCTTCTCATTTACCAGGTAATCTCCATCTTCCTCAACCTGCTCTCCCATAAGGGCCTGTGCCTTGGTGATTTCAGTTGAAGCAGTACCTCTTTGCATACGCTTTGCAAGGTTGTTACATATCTTATAAAGATCCGTAGGCTTGCTTCCTCTACCGGAAATAATAAGAGGTGTTCTCGCCTCATCTATAAGAATAGAGTCAATCTCATCGATGATAGCATAGTGAAGTCCACGCTGAACTAACTGCTCCTTGTAGGTTACCATGTTATCTCTCAGATAATCAAATCCCAGCTCGTTGTTTGTGATATATGTGATATCACATTTGTAAGCTGCCTGTCTTTCCTCTCTTGAAAATGACTGAAGAACAGCCGAAACAGTAAGTCCAAGAAACTCATGAACACGACCCATCCACTCTGAGTCACGAAGTGCCAGGTAATCGTTTACTGTAACGATATGAACTCCCTTTCCTTCAAGTGCATTAAGATAAGCAGGCATGGTAGAAACAAGAGTTTTACCTTCACCTGTACGCATCTCTGCAAGACGTCCCTGATGAAGAATGATACCACCTATAACCTGTACCCTGTATGGTCTCATTCCAAGTACTCTCCATGCTGCCTCTCTTACAACGGCAAATGCATCTACAAGTATGTCATCCAAGGTCTTGCCCTCAGCAAGAAGCTTCTTGAATTCATCAGTTTTTGCCCTGAGCATATCATCTGTAAAATTTTCTCTATCACTATATTTACTTTCAAGCGCCATTACAGCATCGACTGTTTTTTCGATCTTTTTAAGTTCTCTATCGCTGTAAGTTCCGAACAATTTATCTACTAGAATCATAATTCCTCCTAAGTGCCTAAACTAAACCATCTACCTACTATACCATCAAAAGTGCAAGCTATCAAGTTTTTTATATAATAAGAAAATGCTATATATGCCCAATTTATCTAAGAGTAAGCCCCTTTATCCTCTCACCCATATATGTCAAACAATAAAATCCAACTGTACCAATCAATCAAATCTATATTCACTAAACAATCAAATCTATATTCACTAAATAATCAAATCTATATTCACTAAACAATCAAAAAAGTGTTCTGATCAATATAACCAGAACACTCTTTATTAGTTTTTTAATTTATTCAAAATGTTATCTAAAATAAGACTTAGAACTCAGGCTCGATGAGTCCATATGTATTACCTTTTCTCTTGTAAACTACACAAACTTCATTAGTTTCTGCATTAAGGAATACAAAGAAGTTATGTCCAAGAAGATCCATCTGTACACATGCATCCTCTGGATACATAGGCTTAACAGCGAATTTCTTGCTTCTGATGATCTGAATATCATCAACCTCATCATCATCATCATCTTCCTCAAGAAATACATCATTGAAGAAAGAGATGTCCTGCTTCTGATCGATAATCTTCTTCTTATATCTAACAACCTGGCGCTCGATAATTTCTGCTACCATGTCGATTGATACATACATATCATCACTTACCTGTTCTGCTCTTACAATATGCCCCTTCATGGGAATAGTTACCTCTATCTTCTGTCTCTCCTTTTCTACAGACAGGGTAACCTGTGCTTTAGCGTCGTCATTAAAAAACTTCTCTAATCTTCCAAGCTTATCATAAACAGCTTGTTTTAAACCTTCAGTTACATCAATGTTTTTTCCACTTATAATGTAATTCATATGATTGTTCTCCTTCTCGCTGGAATACATACCATCTGTTTTCCCCCAACAGACGGTTATGCTTAGATGTAATTATAGCACATATCCCCCTGACTTACAAACTGCTTTTAAGGTTGCTTTTTATTATGTAAATCACATTTCAAAACAGAATCTTGTCAATAATAAAATTTTGTCTTTTGTAAAATTTGTCACTAATCACGAAATTTAAAAAGTTTTTTGAAACAGAAAAAATGCCTTTTTTTCACTTATAAACAGTTGATAGTGTTGATAACTTTGTTAATAACCCCAATTAAAAGGGGTTGTTGATAAAGTTATCAACAACCCTTTTAGGTCTATTATGTTAATTATGGTCAACCAATTAAATTTCTCATTGTGCAATTTATACAAAAACTTATTTATTTAGACATTTTAGCCACAATTAAGATTTTGACAGTTTTTTAATACCAAGATAATCAATTAAGTAAACCATTTTAATAAGCTTTTCTAATGCAAACCATTTTAGTAAAGCTTCTAATAAGCCCTGCCAAAGTAAACCATCTTCTTAGCTGGCTTTCCACAGCATACGCATACTCCTGAAAGCTCTTCCTGTTCAAATGGCATACATCTTGTTGTAGCACCAGTCTGAGCCTTGATATTTTCCTCACACTCAGTATCTCCGCACCACATAGCCTTAATAAAGCCAGGACGGTTCTCTACTGTATCTACAAACTCATCCCAGTTTCTAGCCTCATAAGTATGACTATCTCTATGTGCTCTTGCTGTCTCAAGCATATCCTTCTGGATAGTTTCAAGAAGCTCGCTAACCTTAGCCTCTAATTCATCAAGGCTTACAGATATCTTCTCACCAGTGTCTCTTCTAACAAGTACACACTGATTATTCTCTATATCACGAGGTCCGATTTCTACTCTAAGAGGAATTCCTCTCATTTCACACTCAGCAAACTTGAATCCAGGTGACTTATCCGTTGCGTCTACCTTAACTCTTGCTACCTTTGAAAGTCTCTCACGAAGCTCCTCAGCCTTGTCAAGAACTCCTTCCTTCTTCTGCTGAATAGGTACGATCATAACCTGAGTTGGAGCAACCATTGGAGGAAGCTTAAGTCCATTGTCATCACCATGAACCATGATTATAGCTCCTATAAGTCTTGTTGTTACTCCCCAGGATGTCTGATGAACATACTTTAACTGATTATCCTTATCTGCATACTGAACGCCAAATGCTTTAGCAAAGCCATCACCAAAGTTATGACTGGTTCCTGACTGAAGGGCCTTACCATCATGCATAAGAGCCTCTATTGTATATGTAGCAACAGCTCCTGCAAACTTCTCCTTCTCAGTCTTCTGTCCCTTAACAACAGGAATAGCAAGAACCTGCTCACAAAAGTCTGCATATACATTTAACATCTGAATTGTTCTCTCTTCAGCTTCTTCTGCTGTAGCGTGAGCTGTATGACCTTCCTGCCACAGGAATTCTCTAGAACGAAGGAAAGGTCTTGTCTCCTTCTCCCAACGAACTACTGAACACCACTGATTATACACCTTTGGAAGGTCTCTATAGGATGTGATATCCTTCTGATAGAAATCGCAGAAAAGAGTCTCTGATGTAGGTCTTACACAAAGCTTCTCCTGAAGTTCATTAAGTCCACCATGAGTTACCCAGGCAACTTCAGGGGCAAATCCCTCAACATGGTCCTTCTCCTTCTGAAGAAGTCCTTCTGGAATAAGCATAGGAAGATATACATTTTCTACACCTGTTTCCTTAAATCTTGCGTCCAGCTGACTCTGGATCAGTTCCCATATAGCGTAGCCTGCGGGTTTCAGAACCATGAATCCCTTTACGCTGGTGTAGCCTGTAAGGTCTGCCTTAACTACTACGTCGGTATACCATTGGGCGAAATCTTCATCCATAGAAGTAATCGCTTCTACCTTCTTGTCTGCCATTTCATTTCCTCCATTTATATTACATGTTTTGTATTATTATACTCATTACCAATCCATCTGGTCCATTATGTCAAATGCCTTGCCCTCGGGTTCTCTGTGAAGAGTAACCATTTCCCCGGTAACAGGATGCTCGAACTCCATCATAGTTGAGAAGAGTCCCAGTTCCTTTTCCTTGGAGCTGCCAGAACCTGATGCCTTGTTTTTCGAATTCTTATTTGAATTTTTACTTATATTCTTATTTGAAGCTTTGTCCGGATTTCCACCATACTTAGAATCACCCCAGATCGGTGTTCCGTTGTCTGCAAGCTGGCATCTTATCTGATGATGTCTTCCCGTAAGAAGCTCTATAAGAAGATATGAGATCTCTCCCTCATCAGTATCCAGCTCATCCAGTACTTCATAATAAAGCTCTGCCTTTTTAGCTCCTTTAGTTCCCTTGGGGACCATCTTTGATACATTAAGCTTCTTATCATGAAGCAGATATCCAGATAATTCACCCTCCGGTTCCTTCATGCTTCCTCTTATAACCGCCTGATAATACTTACTTATCTCTCTATCCTGAACCATATCAGAAAGCTTTGCTGCAGTTTCCTCATCCTTGGCCATAAGAACTATACCCGCCACGGGACGGTCAAGTCTGTTGATTATGGCAAGATAAGGCTCCTCACCGCCTTCTTCATTTTCATCCTTATCTGTTTTCGCAGTTTCATAAAGATATTCCTTAACCGCTGTGATAAGGTCCAAACCATAAGTTTTATCAGGCTGACTGGGCATGCCGTAGGGTTTATTTACGGCGATCATATATTCATCTTCGTAAACTATATCTAATTTTTTCAAATCATCGAATTCCTTATAATAAAACCTCAAATTAAAACTTCAAATTAAAGCTTCAAATAATACTTCAAATTAAAACTAATAGACCATCAATTATAATTTAGTTCAGCTTAGTTCCACTAAACTTTTATAATTCTAAAATAGCCTAGTCCTCCAGCTTTTATTGTTCTTTAACCAGCTAGTCCTCCAGCTTTTATTGCTCTTTAACCAGCTAGTCCTCCAGCTTTTATTGTTCTTTAACCAGCTAGGCCTCCAGCTTTTATTATTCTTTAACCAGCTTAGTCTGCCATCTGGCTATAAATCTTCTCAGCACTTACAAGTCTAACGCAAAGTGTAAAGAGCTCAGCCGCAAGCTTAAGGTCCTCCATGTTTGGGTAGGTAGGTGCAATACGGATATTGCTGTCATGAGGATCCTTGCCATATGGCCAGGTTGCGCCAGCATTCGTCATAATAACTCCGGCCTTCTTAGCCTTTTCAACTATAGCTTTAGCACATCCCTCCATAGCATCAAAGCTGATGAAGTAACCACCGATTGGTCTTGTCCACTCGCCAATTTCAAGTCCGCCAAGTCTGTTATCAAGAGTTGCAAGAACAGCCTCGAACTTAGGTCTTATTATATTTGCATGCTTTCTCATATGCTCTGTCATTCCATAGATATCACCGAAAAATCTTACATGACGAAGCTGATTAACCTTATCATGACCTATTGTCTGATTCTTAAGCTGCTTCATTATATCTTCCAGATTATTAGGTGATGTAGCAAGAGCCGCTATACCGCTACCTGGAAATGATATCTTTGAGGTTGATGCAAACTTATATACAAGATCAGGATTTCCACATCTCTTGCACTCAGCAAGGATTTCAACAAGGTAGTCCTGCTTATCTTCATAAAGATGATGTATACCATAAGCATTATCCCAGAATATACGGAAGTCAGGAGCTGCAGGCTTAAGCTTTGCAAATCTTGTTACTGTTTCATCTGAGTAAGAATAACCCTGTGGGTTTGAATACTTAGGTGTGCACCAGATTCCCTTTACTGCAGGGTCTTCAGAAACCAGCTTCTCAACTACGTCCATGTCAGGTCCTTCTGGAGTCATCGCTACTGGAATCATCTCTATTCCAAAATACTCTGTAATTGCAAAATGTCTATCATAGCCAGGAACCGGGCATAAGAACTTAAGCTTGTCCTGCTTGCACCATGGAGTATTGCCCATGATACCATGAGTCATTGCTCTTGCAATTGTGTCATACATTACATTTAAAGAGGAATTTCCATAAATGATGATATTATCCGGGTTGTTCTCCATCATATCACCAAGCAGAACCTTAGCCTCTTCAATTCCTGTAAGTACTCCGTAGTTGCGACAATCAGTTCCATCTGCACAAGAAAGATCTGCCTCTGAATTTAGTGCATCCATCATGCCCATGGATATATCAAGCTGTTCACGGCAGGGTTTACCGCGGCTCATATCAAGTCTAAGGTCCATATCCTTATACTTCTTATAGGAAGCTTTAAGTTCCTTTATCTCATGAGCTAATTCTTCTTTTGTCATGTCCTTATATGCCTTCATATTTCCTCCTTAATCGATGACATTTAACTATTTATATCAATTTTTATCTACCATATTTTATCAATAACCAAATACTGTATATAATCCTTTTTAAATCCCACGTCAACTATTACTTTCAAAATAAGGCATTTTTTCAATGATTTTGGTTAAAATCACAATAGCTTATGCCATTATCTAGTTTGCAAGATGCTGTCTTCCATAGGTTTTAAATGCTTCCAGCCACTGGGCATAAGCATCACTATTCTGATGAACAAAACCGTCAGAACAATACTTAGCCGCAAGACCACGTCCATCCGAAACAGCAGAGTTAATATCCAGATAACCGAATCCCCTTCTGGCACACATTGAACTGATTTGAGAATTCAATTCATTAACCTTGGCATTGGTAAAGCAATCTCTTTCTCCACTGGTTTTTACTCCTGTTATACTGCAGACTGTAACCTGTATTCCAGGACAATAGGAGATTACCTTATCAATCAGCTCTTCATATTTATCTATTGTATCCGTATACCCCACATCATTCATTCCCATGGAAAAATAAACATGATCCGCTCCAGACAGATAAACAGAATCCCATATTTGTCTCTTGGCGCCCTGGTATACAGGGTTGGTTCCATTTCCTCCTATCATAAGAGCATTGTGAATTCCAAAGCTCACTCCGGCTATAACTGTAAGTTCACTTGCAACAGGGTCTGAGGAATTACTGCAATAGGTAGCAAAACCAGAGCATATTGAATCACCTACTACCACTGAGTTATTAAAATATTCTTCAATACTTGTGGCATTACTTTTTCCTGAACCTGCTTTTGACATATAATCAGGATCCCACTCTCCATCGCTATTTACATAGTAACCATCTATAAATTTATTTGTCTCAAGATATCCGGAAGAATCAAAATGATAAAACTTGCCATCTATCTTGTACCAGGCATTCTTTGCATACCATCCGGTATCATCCCCATACCACCATTTACCATCG
>JAILGP010000060.1 GCA_024696635.1 Eubacterium sp.
ACAACGGCAACATTCACATATGTACCAGGGGGAGGACTATTATCATATGGAATCTTATTGTGATGACGAACGTACGCACGAAAAATTATTTGATTTGTTGTTTACTGCCATTGCCAGAATGGATATTAGATACAAAGAATAAGAGGAAATACAGTTATAGATATAAACGGCTATTTATCAAAAATAGCCGTTTATCATATCGTAATATATGTTATATAAATTGTTTTATGATTTTACTGTAACTTTTGCTATCAGTCTTCAAGTAATATGCGAGTATAGAATATGTAAGGATGTATTCACAACTATGTGCACGTGGGAACAAATAATGTATGGTTTTAAATACATCAAATAAGTCATCAGGTATATTTAGTGGTTCAAAAATATCATGATATTTAGGCCAGAAAGCTTTCCCTTTTCTTATAAGTTCGCTTGTTTCAAATGCTTTGTTTCTCGGAAAATCAAGTGAAAGCAAAATGTCAAAAACATCATCTCGAGAGTAGCAAGGGTATTTTCTAAATTCTGGACTGTTGAGCATTTTTTCCCAATCTGGAGATTTCTTTACAGGATCAACAGGACAACAAGAATATGTAGAATGAAATGAACACATAAGGTTTATTAACTCTGTTTTTGTTTGAGGTTTTATATATTTCAATTTTGAAAAAAACTCTGGTTCGATAATATTTACATTTGCAATGTTTTTCCATGTTATGTCTTGTAATTCATGAGGAGTAATGCTACTTATATATATGCCGGTGCAACGTTGCATTGATACTATAGCATTTAAGACATTACTATCATATAGAAGTATTCGCTTCATATTATTTTCTTCAATATCCATTAAGTTCCCGGATATACAAAGTTCCCCATTTTCAAGATATCCTTGAAGGTCAGGATAATCATCGATAGTTTGACCTTTGGATAAAATAATGTATCCGCAAAGGTTCATATCAACAGAAGACTGAGTTTCGCTTACATAGAGCATTCCATAAGGAACAATACTATTTTCAGGATAAATGCGTTGAAGTAATCTTTTGACAAAAGGATAAAACTCGCGGCTTGTATTATAGTCAAATGAAATGCTTTTCTTTCCATCATTTCCCCAAACAGATTCAACACTGATGTTATATCCGTCAGAAATCATAGGTGAATTACAAACGGGACACTTTCGTTCCGGATAATCTATACCGAATAATTTGCTGTCTATAATTTTTGTTTCACCACAATTTGGACATATATAGTGAGGAGGAAGTGGATTAGTTAATGAAGTGCTAATTAGATGAAAAATATAAGATCCTGATAAAGTGCCTCTGGTAATGAGATATTGAGATGATTTACGAGATTCTTCATATAGTAATCGCGCAATTTCGAAATCATCTATATAATCAGAATTCTGTAGATATTCCAATTCTTTTTCAAGACGATCCATAGCTGCCTTTGGGATTTTGTGTGGATATAATTCATTTAATCTATTTTCACAGGTGCTTTTTATATTTTCATATGCGTTATTAATGTGTGAAATGTTCATTTTTATATGACTCCCTTCTTATAAATATATATGAATTATATCATTTTGTAGATGCCATTTATACGCCAACCGCTGTGCTATTTATGGTACAGAATTGATTGAAAATGGCTGGATTAATGATATAATTACTAAAAAGGGCACTTCCAGAACTGAGCTGAAAAGAGGTGAGAATATGTCTGGTACCAAGGTTACAATTATATATCTATATGAAATTCTTAAAAAATATTCTGATGAGAATCATATTCTTTCCGCCGATGATATTCGAAAGAAATTAAGAAGCGTGTATGGCGTTGATATGGAACGTCGAGCTATCTATCGAAATATAGAAGCCTTAAGGGAATTGGATATTGAAATTGATGGGTATTCAGACAATCGTGAAGGATATTATCTTGTAGACAGAATGTTTGAAACATCAGATGTTAGATTGCTATGTGATGCTGTTGCTGCATCGGATATTATTTCTGATAACATAAGTAAGGATATTATGGGAAAGTTGATTGATACTCAAAGTGTTTATGAAAGTAGAATGCTTAAACGCCTTATTTATGTTAAAGATTCGTATAAAAAAATCAATGGAAGCTTGTTCTATAACCTGGATCTGTTGAGTGTTGCTATTAATCAGGGGGTTAAGGTTTCTGTAAAGGAGCAGATTGTAGATTATGATATGAATATAGTTTCTATGGATGAAGAGATTGTGGTAAGTCCTTATGCTACTTGCTGGGCTGCGGGAGAGTATTACTTGATAGTGAAACGAGAAGGTGAGAGTGATTTGTCTCATTTAAGAGTTAATAAAATATCAGAAATAAAACTGCTTGAACTACCTATAGAAATGTTCTTTGGGGGAGTGAATCCTGATGAATATGCAAAAAGATACATAATAAATAAGGGTGAATATCGTTTAGCGTACGAATTGGAGATAAGCCTTAAATTATGGGAAGATGCTGTCGAGAACTTTGGGGAAAACATATCTGTAAAACGACATACAGACAAAACTATTAAGATCAAAATAAATACTATTCACAGTAAAATATTTGAGTATGTAACATCACATCTTAATGATTGTATTGTTGTGAGTCCAAAGGATTTTAAAGATGAGATCCGTAATTATATTTATGATGCTTATCTTAAATACTGGTAGATCATTGTGAAAGTTTTGTTCTAGATATG
>JAILGP010000189.1 GCA_024696635.1 Eubacterium sp.
TTTAACAAGCATTATCATGCCATTAGACACCTTGACATCGAGAACATCATCAACCGAAACAGCTGCCTCCTGAAGCACTTCTTTGGGTATTCTAATTCCCTGACTATTTCCCCATGCTTTAACTTGAGCCTGCATAAGCAATATCTCCTTTTGCATATACATTGTATATCCCCAGGCAAAAAATCAACTTATTCAACATTCAGTTTAGTACATTATACTGTAAGTTATCTTAACAAGAAATCAATATATAAATGTAAATTTTTTTATTGACATAATTTACATAATTGCGTAACACGCCTATCTTGTGTATCCTAGGAATGCTTGATTTCATCTCTTAAAGCGCCGGCATACATTTACGTTTTTCCATGGCTTATCTTACCTTTCCGCCATGAAACACACATTCATATACTTTAACATCATTCAGATATATTTCTTCAAATCCCTGGAACCAGATAAAATCACCGGTCACTTTACACCTGTATGTATATTCACCGGACTGATAGATTTCGGGACCTCTGTAAGGCATCTTCTTATCTGCCGCACGAAGTGCTTTCTTTAAGAAATCTCCGCTGAATCTGTCATCCAGAACTCTACCGATATAGTTCATAGCCCATATAGTGACACCCTTCTTCCAGACAGCCTCTTCTCCGGCAAACTCCTCACCGCCGAGATAGGTATCATGATACATGTAATCCCCTTCTTCGTATCTGAAGTCGTGGGACGCAGGCCTTGTAGCATCAACTTCATTCATAAATCCGGCGTAGGTATTTACATTTGCCTTCAGCCTGAACTCTATCAGTTCATCAATATCAGTCTGTTCTTCTCCTCTAATGTTTACCGCACAATCCTGATCCTTAACCAGATAATCCACACTTACATTCATCAGATTACTTATCTGGATAAGATTGTAAATGTCCGGATAAACTATTGAAGACTCCCACTTCGCTACAGCCTGTCTGGAAACGCCAAGTTTCTCAGCTAACTCCTCCTGAGTCAAACCTTTGTTCTTCCTGAGTATTTGTAATTTTTCGGAAAATACCATTTTTCATCACCTCCGAAATTATCATACAAGAATATTCCGGTTCATAACATTAACCTATAGTAGCATTTCCGCTACTTATTTTATACAGGCACTGTGACTCTTTAATTTTGCAAATATACCCATTATCAGAAATGCACCTCCGATAAGTATACAGGATATCAATAACAGACACACTCCGATAATTACCTGTGTATTCCGGTTATCCGTTCTATTGATTCAATACTTCTTTGTTTTCATTAGGATAGCTACAAAGCACACTATCCAAATGTCCGCATCCTCCACTCTCTATCACTTGTTCGTTCTGATTACATTCTTCCGTCGCCGAATTCGTATAATATTCCTCATTTTCATCCATTAGTATTCCCTCCACTCGATACTATCAATTTTACCCTTCTCTTCCATACTAAAAGAACACATTTTCTCACAATTTTTAACAACTCCATATTTTCCAGAATCATTGGTCTTAATCATCTCTCTATACGCGTCACTACCTTTATCAAAACCTATTCTCCCGAATGCAATAATATTCTTCTCATTAATAACTTCTTCTAATCTATTCTCAAAGCTGCTTTTTCTTCGTCACTTATTTTCATACTAGTATATATAGCAAACGAAAGACCATTATGACTCGATCCTATATACTCTTCAAAAGAAATGTCTGAGTCAAATCCAACAATATGTTTTTCCATATCTGTTAAAAGATAATAATCATCTCCTACTAATTCTTTCGCAATTTCTTCAAGTATTTCTCTAGTCTGTTCTTCATATTTTATAGGAATTCATCCGGATATTTGTTTTCCAAATATTCAAGAGCCTCTGATTTCATAATTTTCATCTCAATTTTTTGGCAGCTTACAAGATTTATTAAAGAACAGGACATTATTATAATTGATAAAATCACCTTTATACACCATATAAAGTTGAAAATCAAAATTCATATAATCATCAATAAATTCTTCATCCGTAAAAGTCCCATTCATCTCATCGACCCACTCAAGTTCTTCCTTGCTAGCCCTATCTTCTTTAGCCATACCTACGCCGCATCCCAAAAGGCTCATCAATAAAAAGAAATAATTAAAACAGAAACTAAAAGCTTAAGCTTTTCATTACATACTTTGACAGCCGTATTTTTATAATTCTGTTCACTATTTTTATTTTCAAAATCTTGTTTTTTCATAATCACCACTCAAAATCAGCCCATCATATATAAGAATCTACATTCTTAATATAAACTTTTATCCTAATATCTTATGAAGCTAAGATCATATTATACTATATTGAAACATCTCATAAGCCAGTCTGCTTCCCTCGGATATTTCTTCAGGTAATAAAGCCCTTGCAACACATTTCAATTCTTCATCAGGCTCTGCCTCATTCTTTAGATAAGCATAGTCTCCATCGATTCTTTCAACCTTATATTCTATTCTTTCAAACATCATTTTCTCCTTCTATTCTTTAGCCAAACTACCACGTCCATCTCTATTCTGATGTCTTAATTTTCTTCAAATTCTCTTATTCTTAGTTTTACTCCAAGGTTATCACATATTTTTCTGCATTCTTCAATTTTTTCTTCAGACATCACCTTTTCGACTACAGTCAGAACCACATTTGGTACATATTTATTTGAAAGTACCGCAAATTCTTTTAAAGCTTCATATGACTCTATTCCAAATTTAGATCTTGTTATATCCAAAAACTCCTGTTCATTAGGGGCATTAAGAGATATGGAAATAGTATCTATTCTTCCTTCAAACATAGGCGTAATATCTTTATTATGTATCAAATTTCCTAACCCAATGGTATTGAGTCTGACCTTAATTTCTGGATAAGTAATCTTAAGCTTATCTATGATTTCACACATATCATCTATTCTTTCCGTTGGCTCTCCATAGCCGCAGAATACAATCTCATTAATACAGTTAAGATCATATTCTGAGAATTCATCCAGCACCTCTTCTACCTCAGGCTCACCATCCTTAAGCCATAAACTATTTCCCTCTAATAATTCTTTTGTATGTCTAAGGCAAAAAACACAATTACAAGGACACCTGTTTGTTAAATTCACATAGATATTTTTCCCTGTCAAATCCTGGCTGTTAGCTATATCAAGATACCCTTCATTTCCAGCTTTTCCAGTTACTGTATATAAAATCATTTTAATCCTCCATAAGACTATTAAGGTACATTTCAAAACTTAGTCCCCAGTGTTCCGGAACATTATTTTCCTCACAATACTCAATGCATTTAGATGCATATTCAGTAGCCTTCTTTACTGAATCATAAAATGTATGACCATTCATAAACATACCTGCAATTACAGCGCTTATCACATCTCCAGTTCCACTTCTATCTTTTCCTATTCGGTCTACTATAATCTCTTTTGCAGTTTGACCTTGGGTATATATGTAATTCATTATCTGATTATCATTCAACTGAATACCTGTCACAACAATATGCTTAGGCCCCTTCTTAGCTAGCATATCGCACATTTCTCCGATTTGGTCTCTTGAGAATCTACCATTACCATAGGAAATATCCAGTAATGTGCAAAGTTCAGTCAGGTTTGGTGTAAGGATACTTGCATAATTAACCAGTTCCTTCATCTTATCGCATAGTTCAGGAGTATATGTTTTATAAATCATTCCATAATCTCCCATAACTGGATCCACAAGAATCATTGAGTCCTTCTTTTTAAATGTTTTTATAAAATCGATAACAATTTCAACCTGCTCTGTAGAACCTAAAAAACCAGTCGCTATTCCATCAAAATCCATATTTAAATTCTTGTAGGTCTGAATATAATCTGGCATCTTGGAGGTATAGTCATCAAAGAAATACTCTGGAAACTGAGTATGTGTTGAAAGAATTGCCGTTGGTACCACGACAGCCTGTATCTTCATTGCTGACACTATTGGTGCCATAACTGCAATAGAACATCTTCCAAAGCCGGTGATATCATTTATCATAGCAATCTTTTTTTGTATGTGTTTCATTTTGATAAACTCCCATTGTTAAAACATAAATCGCGTAACAATTTAGAAATAAGGCATATTTCCATCCTCTGCTACGCTTACATATTCTAATGCAATTTAATTCATATCACAATGTCTTTATTGACTCAAAAAACTTATGAAATATTGCCAAACATAGATAAAATCACATAAATTGAATCACATAAATTAAATCACATAAATCGGATCACATAAATTAAATCACGTAAATTGAATCACATAAATTGAATCACATAAATTAAAAGAGCCGGCAAGTTTATTGATATGCCAGCTCTTTAAATATAATTAAGAAAACTCTTTAAATCATCACTCATTTACTATAAACCAATCCTCTGTCAATGTGTCCACACAAACAAATTTCTGATCTCCAATTGGTTTCCCATCATAATGTGTTGAAAAGGTATCAAGTGTTAGTAGCTTTCCATTACTATCTAATTGTGGATGTTCTACTGGAGTATGTCCAACCACCTGCATCATACCCATAGGATATATACGACTATTATCCAGCTGAGGACGAGCCCATATTGGAGAATCATCTCTCCATATTTTATCCTTACCAAGACCATTAATATGCTCCAATAGCTGGTCTATATCCAGTATACCTCCACTTCCAAAACATCTTCTCACAAACTTCTCCGTAAGTCCGGCATGGCTGAATATAACATTTTCAATTCTATGTATATATGCAGAATTTTCACTAGGAAGGCTATATATTATCTTATTCACTCCCTCAACCACTATATCTCTTGCATAAGATGAGTAGCCTGTTTCAAAAGCCTGGAACAAATAGCTTAGATCATGATTTCCAAAGCAGTATAAAGTATCTGGATATCTACCAAGAAATTCAAATATCTTATCAAATGTTTCCTTATATAGATCAAGATTCTTCTCCTGATTCCAATCATCTACAAAATCACCAAGAAGAACTATCTTATCATAATCACCCTTTTCAATTAAATCCTGCGCTTTATCAAATATCCATGGTTTTAAATGAACATCCGGAATAACAAATACTTTGCTCATATATTAATCTCCTATTTTTTTACCAAAGGGGTCAGACCCTTTTGGTAAATTAGATTTTGCACAATTAAATTTGCCAAAGGGGTCTGACCCCTTTGGCAAATTTTACCCCTTTATCAAATTATTGCATATATCCACTTGAATTAAAATAATAATTTACTCCATCAATCCAGATCCATTGTGAAACAGGATGCCAACCAGATGAATCACTATACCACCAACCCAGGCTATTTCTATTCCAGCAGCCTCCATAATAATCTTCATTCCATGATCCATCAGCTTCAAGCCAGCAGCCATCACGATATTCACTATAATCCATATAACCACTAGATGAAAAATAATACCACTTGCCATCTATTTTCTGCCACTGATTTATAGGATACCAACCAGACGAATCTTCATACCACCAGCCTATTGAATTATACTTCCAACAGCCTGTAGGCATATAGGTTTGTGATTCATCAAGATTATACCACTTGCCATCAACCCATTCACTTGAGTATTTTTCGCTCTGATTATTATCAGCCCCATTATTGCTGTTATTGTTATTCGAATTACTATTAGCTGATTTATCAGTCGAATTATTATTGTCTGACTTTCTATCCGAATTATTATTGTCTGATTTACTATCTGAATTTTCATCAACTGACTTATTATCCGAATCACTACTAGCTACTTTACTATCTGAATTTTTATCAACTGATTTTTTATCCCCATCAACATTAGCTACTTTACTATCTGAATTTTTTTCAGCTGATTTATTATTCGGATTACTACTAACTAATTTGTTATCCGTATTACTACTAACTGACTTGTCATCCGTATTGTCATCATCTGACTTATTATCCGAATTATTGTCATTAATCTGAGATTGATTATCCTCACTATTATTTATTATATCGTCATTAGTTACTGGAATTACTACATCCTTATACTGAGCTGTAACTTCCACATCTCCTGCCGGCATGACAAATGTTGTGGTAGCTGATACATCACTTGATAATGTAACATTACCTGAACCTACTACCCACTTATCAAATTCTTTTCCTTCTGCTGGAGTCGCTGCTGTAAGCTTAACAGTCTCTCCCTCTTCTGCCTCTGATTTATCTGAAGTTCCAGAATTTACTGTAACCTTATACTTAGTTACAGGAATTTCCTCTTCTCCCATAACTACAGTTGCCCATTCAGAGAGCGAATGTACTGACGGAGTCCATGAAGGCTCTGTCTCTCCCTCTTCAAGCGGAATACAAGCTACTGAAATGCTTGTATCCTTGGTATTTGTCAGGTGAATTGCAAGCTTTTTATATTTACTATTATCCGAACTATTTGGCACATATCGAGATGTCGGAAGCGGTTCAGCATTCATCTTTGTAAATGTACCATCCTGACTCATAAGTCCTACCCATAATCTATTTGAATCAACAGTTACGATAGCACTTCTGCCGTCAGCAGCAATACTAATCTGACCTTTTGTATGAGCAAACCAATATATTTCTCCTGGCTCATCAAGAGCTATTTCATCCTGAACAATAACGCATTTTTTCTCCTTTACCATCATAAGACCACGGACAACACTGCTTGCACCACTAGGGGTATATGCTTCAGTTAAATCAGTAACAGCATATGCCTCATTTCCATCTCGAAAACTGGTTATGACACATTCTATCTCATCTTTCTGATCAATACCTGAAGTCGGATTTATTACAAGAGTATTATGTCCTTCTGCTTTTATTCGGTAAGAATACTCACGATTTTTTAACTCATAGTCTTCGTTTCCCAGATCACCAAAAAATCTGGCACCATTTGACTCAACATAAAATGTACCTAAATCATAATGGCCATGAAATGTATAATCATTCACCCCGGTATGAAGTGCCGCCACAATTCCATTTTCGTCCCAGGTATTTCTGAAGCTTGCATTAGATGCTCCAACTACTCCCCAATCCGTAGGACTCTCTTCTTCAACCTTATTCTCAATGCTTTCATCAATCCATAAAACATCTAGATAATTAAAGTCATCTTTCTCCATATTTCTTAATCTAAGCGAAACCATCTCATATGAATTATAATAATCACCCAGCCATAGAAAAACAGCCCAACCTGTATTTCGTTCTACACGGTCGTCACCAAAATTAAATGACTTTGGTGAATTAGAACTCATATAACGAACGAAATCAACTGATTTACGAAGTCCTACATAATCTGCGATACCATAGTCAGATCCAGCTGTACTCACGAGAGATGATGAAATCAGTCCGAGATAATAAGTGGCATAATCCCAATATCCCAGTCCCTCAATATATGAACCATCTATTTCCTTGTATCCATCACGTACTGACGTATAGGCTTTCTTATAACCGTATGTGAGAACCTGGGAAGCGATTTCTCTCGCATCAGATTCATCTCCTATGGCAAGTGCAGCAAGATTCGTGCCACCTATACAAACAAATTTCCAATTGTCCCCCATATCATTATCATACCAGCGATAGGAACGTTTGCCATCGTCACCCTGCTCACCACGGTAACTGCTGAACTTAACCTTGCCCTCATAATCCATCATTACCTGGTTCAATCCCTTTTCGATCATAGCTGTTCTTAAAACTTCTCTTTGATTGTCACTCATCCAGTTATAAAGCCAGTCATATCCAAAGGCGAATGCTGTACACATTTCTCCGGTATCCAGGAAATGATATGGATTCCAGTCAGAAAAACTTGCAGCATTTTCCAGTTCCTTATATGCACGCTCGGCATATTTTTCATCACCAAAAATATTGTAACAAAGAGCAAGTGCTGCTACACGGCGCTGAATTTTTTTAGATTTCTCAAGAAGGCTGGTACTATAAGCAACTAATCCTTCAGCCGCCTCCCTGTCTGCTTCACTGCGGAGTCTCTTAAGAAGAGCATCAGTCTTTGACCCATCTCCAATATGGGATCTCAACTCTGCAAATCTATCCTCTGTCATGATAAGTCTAGGATGAACTTTCTTTCCTGTCTTTTTTATCATATCGCTGATGACATGATCACCATCAACAAATGTCCCGTAATTTCCATTACCTGCAGCCCTGGCAACAGCTGGTCCCGACATTATCCCAATTATCAGACCTAACACTAGCAGTATACTCAGCAAGCGTTTTTTCATGGTACTCTCTCCCTTGTAACAAAACATTCATATACCTTAAATATTGATATAAATGTACAAACACACAACTCTAATTAATCATCATAAGAAATCTTTACCATTTCCTCATTAATTGTATCAACTGCAAGATTTCTATCTATAGCGGTATTATTAAATCCAGGATTTAAACGTATGACATCTAATGAACCCTGCATATTATATCCAGATAAAAGCTTTCCACCTGATTTATTAACTATACAATTCTCAAACATAATCTGACTATCAACATTAGGCTTGCCATATAAATAAAGTAAGTCACTTCCTGTATGTGTAATGGTACAGTCCTTAAACATAAGATTCAGGTGACCTGCGACTTAGCATAGTCAGATGTTTCAGATAATGAACCATTAAAGCAATAACTATTATCACCCTGTTTTTGTTCATATTCACCTTCCCTAAATCCTCCATATCCTTAAAATAATTGTTTTAATTCTTTTATTAATCCGCTATTTTCTATATTATTATGGGACATTACATTTACCTATTAGTGAATATTTTTCCATAATAATTTTGAATTTCTTAGGTTAATATAAAATATTAGTTTTCCTAATGTTTTATAAAAATTGACTTTTTTTATAAATATCAAGCCGGAATTGTGAACGAGATATGAACAAATTATGAACCGTGCTTTACATTTCCAATAAAAAAAGCCTAAAAACTGGCACAAGGTCAGTTTCTAAGCTCTTTATTCCTAAACAATTTCATTTTCCACCTACATCTTTAGTGCACAACAAATATTCCTTTGTCTGATCCAGATTTGAGACTAAGGAGTGAATATTTGCTATACAGATATAAGTTTCTAAATGCCTTCATTGCTTTTTTCCTTTCAAAGATTTTATGATTTGATTATACCACCATAAGATAATTTGTATAGTAAACCTGCAGTATATCAGTTTATTCTCTTGCAGCCTAGGATTCTCGCAGTATTTCAGCCTTCCTATATAGTGTGAATCCCACTTTACTTTGTATCAATTCCCCAGGTAAATAAATGTGCTCCCCAGGTAAGTCCACCACCAAAACCGCAGATTACAATATTTTGTCCCTTCTTCAATGTGCCATCACGGTTTAATTCATCCAGCAAGATTGGAATGGATGCAGAGCTTGTGTTGCCACATCGATCCACATTCATAGGGAATTTTTTAATAGGCAGGTCCATCTTCTTTGCCACTGAAGCTAAAATTCTGGCATTTGCCTGATGGAGTACATAGTAATCCACATCGTCCTTATTCATGTTTGCGCGTTTCAATAGTAATTCAATACATGCTGGAACCTTTCTTACCGCAAACTTGAAAATATCTGAACCTATCATCTGAATATAATGCTTTTCCTCAGCCTTCTTATTAAGGAAATTACGAGTGGAACGTTCTTTACATTTTAAAGACATTCCACTTGAACCATCACTTCTTGTCACAGAGCTTATAATTCCAAAGTCCGTATCCTTTACAATGGCAGCACCAGCACCATCTGCAAAAAGAATACATGTTGAACGGTCCTTCCAGTCCACCATCTTAGACAAAGTCTCTGCTCCTATAACTAAGCAAACCTTCGCAAAGCCTGAACGTATATAGGCATCAGCTGTTTGCAAAGCATATACGAAACCAGAACAAGCTGCATTTAAATCAAAGCAGGTTGCATTAACCGCCCCAATCTTATCCTGTACGATACAGGACATACTTGGAGTTGCTCTCTCTGGAGATAATGTAGCAAGCACTATAAGATCAATCTCTGTAGGATCAATATTTGCATTTTCTATAGCTTTCTTTGCTGCCTCAGCAGCCATATATGATGTAGTCTCTTCCTTAGCAATATGTCTTTCAATAATTCCGGTATGTTCTCTAATCCAAAGATCATCCGTCTTAACCATCTTTGCCAATTCATTATTATCAATGATTGTCGGTGGAAGATAACTTCCTGTACCAATAATACCTGTTGCCACGGGGTCCTCCTTAGTGTACATTTTTATTACCATATAAACAGTAAAAAAGCCTGCTGGGTAAGCAAGCTTTCCGAACAATTTTACTGTCGTATAATATCATCTATTTTTGTCTTGGTCAAGAAGTATAGTAGGTATTCTTTACCAAAGGGGTCTGACCCCAATGGTAAATTATGACTCCGTCTCCTCTTCCATGCCTTTTCCATTAAATGCATTTGCCTCAACGTAAATCATCATCTTGTTATATACATAAATATATATAAGAAGTAATGCCACCCCGGCAAGATAAAGAAATGCACTCAGCTTGGTAAAACAGCTAAGGGCAGTAAGAACAATGACAATTCCTATAGGAGCGCTAATAAGACTCACATGTTCCTTCTGCCATTTATTCTTATAAAATATTATTCTCTCATTAAGCTTCTTATTACCATTAGTTTTTTTATTCTGCTTACGATTCGCTTCAATCATAACAAATGCTAAAATCATAAAACAGATACCTAAATATATGAGCCCACTACTTAAAGACATACTTATTCACCCCTTTCAAGCTTTTTAGCCTTAACAAACCTACGAGCATATTCAATAGTCAGTCCAATATAAACTAGTGACAATGCTCCTGTAAAAATAGGACTGAAAGAATTATTAGTACCGTATTTATTCAACGAATAAATTTTCATCACTGTAATAAATATCCATATTGCTGCTGTAATTCCATTTAAGATCATACAAACCTTAGGTTCATTATTAATAATTCCCTTCTTATTTTTCTTTGTATCCATAACTTCATTTGCCATTGTCATGTCCCCCTCTTATTTATTATCGGCATCTTTTTCGTGCCTTTGTTTTATCTTATGTATGGATAATACAACCCTTTATATTCATATATGACAAATCTGTTGTGAATGGAATATATTTTGGTGTAAATTGTATTTTTTATTACTTATTAGATTATCACTTATTAAACCACTCAAAAAGCTCACAAAAAAGAGCCTGCCTCACAGCAAGCCCTTTAAACTATATATCCAATTTTACCAATTCAATTCATCAAATACATCGAAGCAGCTTTTAGTCTGAAGATTTAACATACGAGTCTGAATTCTTGTTTTTGCAATATCTGGTTCTTTTATAAAATCGTTCAGGGTATCTACTATATCATAATTATTACAGTCCTCAGAAAGAACATCAAAGAAGAATTTTTCCTGTCCTAAAAGCTCTGATAAGTCCTTATATTTCACTCCATTTCCAAGAAGTAGAACAGGAATATAGTTTCTATATGCCTGAACACTTGCCACATAATGTGAACTTATAACAAGCTCAAATTTCTTTAAGAACATATTGATTTCTACTGAATCCAGCTCCCTTTCCACCAAGGTAACATTACCATATTGCTTAGAAATAGAATCGAGTTGTTTACACACGTCCATATCCGCAGAAGACTGACAAATGATATATACATTCTTTTTAGCATAATTCAATGCTTCAAATATCTTCAGATACATATCTAATGTATGTTCATTAAACTTTTTATCAAAGCATACGGCATTGGGAATTATAGCAACATTATTATCCTCTGAAATCTCCGGTATTTCAGGCCTATAAAATCTGGAGCATACATTTGATATATCAAATGTATTATCTATTAAAAGCATATCCGTAGAACGTCTCAAATTATCAAGACCAAAATATCCCATTAATTCATTGTAACCATATTCTTCACGTGCAAATATAGCCTTAGGATAAAAAAGTATATCCTTCATTTCACCTAATATATGCATATTATCCTCATTAAAATTAAAAGGTCCAAATGATTGAGGCATGATAATCATAGGTATTTTAAATTTTTCAGCTATCTTGATATTATTCAAATAATATTCAACATCAGCCATACTACTATCACTTGACAAAGCATTTTCGCTAATATCTATTATCAGATCCATTTTCGAAACAGTATCAACTATATCTATTTCCCCAGCAGGACTATCATTTTTCTTACGAAATATCTTTGCTATATTTCTCAGAGGATTAGCCTTGAGAACCTGGGCCTGAGCCTTTTTAGTAAACGGAATCTTACCGAATCGATATAAGGAACCATCTAACTGTTCGTCATTATGTGCATAAAAGATTTCACAGTTTTCAAATCTTTTCCTTAACTCATCAATTACTGCATAAAGCTTTGCCTGAGAGCCCTTATCCATAAAGTTAGCCCCCACAATCATTATCTTTTTTCCCATTGATCATTTCCCCTTTACTAGATATTATATTTCGGGAATATAATACTTCGCTCATCCCTCACACCAACACAGGCATATTATAACATTTTTAGATAATAATTCCACTCAATTTAAGGCACTTCTTCCATATACCTTGTAGGAAGGAACTTATTCATTTCATACCCTATTATCTTTGAATCATCTACAAGTATAATATCTGCATCTTTTTCACATTCTATACGATATAATGTATTTCCTTCTCGAAATATAATCTTATAATCAGAATAACCGATCATCCGGATTTTAACGAGTCTATATTATGCGATCTAAATACTTTTAGATTCAACAAAAATCTTCAAACTCTCTCAAATCTAAAAAGTGCAGCAAACACCTTCACTGCACTCCCTAGAAAAATTTTTTAATAAACAAATTAAAAAATTGTAGTAATAAATACAATAAAACCAATGAAATATATAACCATAGAAACTATTGCTCTTGTATCAATCTGTCCATCTATTATCTTACCTCTGATAAAAGGATATAAACCAGAAAGAATAAATGCAAATACTATAAGTAAAACACTTTGCTTCCTATATACAACCTGAAATATTGCATCAACCA
>JAILGP010000233.1 GCA_024696635.1 Eubacterium sp.
ATTAAATGAAAAACAAATCGCAATATTTGTAAAGAAATATTTTAATGAAATATGTTACTATACAAATGAACGAAAATAAATTTGATCATTAGTGAGGATCAAAGGTATTTATAGGTCAGAGGTGCTCCAGGTTGGGGGACTTTGGAGCACCTCAGAATTTGGAGTTGCCATGATTAAAAAAAAATATCACGAAATAGCTGAAAAAATAGTCGCCGATATGACACTTGAGGAAGCTGCAAGCCAAATTAGATATGATAGTCCAGAGGTCGCCAGACTTGGGATTCCTGCCTATAACTGGTGGAATGAGGGGCTTCATGGTCTGGCTAGAGCAGGTACAGCAACTGTATTTCCTCAGGCAATTGCTTTGGCGGCTATGTTTGACTCTGAAATGCTTCAGGAGATAGGTGATGTAGTGGCAACAGAAGCCAGAGCTAAATATAATGAGTCTCGAAAAAGAGGAGATAGAGATCTTTACAAGGGTATTACCATGTGGTCTCCTAACATAAACATTTTCAGAGATGGAAGATGGGGAAGAGGTCAGGAAACATATGGTGAGGATCCATATCTGACAGCAAGACTTGGAGTAGCTTTTATTAAGGGCCTTCAGGGTGACGGAGATTATATGAAGGTTGCAGGATGTGCTAAGCATTTTGCTGTTCATTCAGGTCCTGAGGCTTTAAGGCATAGCTTTGATGCTGTATCATCCCAAAAGGATTTGGAAGAAACCTATCTTCCAGCATTTGAAGCTGCTGTAAGAGAAGCCGATGTTGCTGGAATTATGGGTGCCTATAATAGAGTTAATGGTCAGCCTGCTTGTGCTAATGATGAACTTATGGATAAACTAAAAGAGTGGGGCTTTGATGGCTATTTTGTATCTGATTTCCTGGCTCTTATGGATATTCATGAAAATCATAAGGTTACTAAGGATGTTTTAGAAACAATTGCACTTGCTCTTGGTAAGGGTTGTGATGTAAATGCAGGCTTTGTATATAGAAGTGTTATGGAAGCCTATGATAAAGGCATGATAACAGAAGAGGAAATCAGAAGAGCTGCAGTACATGCATATACAGTAAGGGCGGCACTTGGAATGTTTTCTGATGATTGTGAATATGACAATATAAATATTGATTATATTGATACAGATGAATCTGCAGAGCTTTCATATAAGGCAAGCGTTAATAGTACAGTTCTTCTTAAGAATAATGGAATTCTTCCTTTAAATATTGAGAATGATAATATATCTAAGATTGCTGTAATTGGACCTACGGCAACATCCCTTGAGGTTTTATATGGCAATTATAGTGGAACTTCATCAAGATGTATTACCAATTTGCAGGGAATTAGAAATAATGCAAAGGATTATTCCATAAGAGTTCTTTATTCAGAAGGATGTCATTTGTTTGAGAATAAGGTTCAGAATCTGGCCTTTGATGATGATAGAATTAGCGAAGCACTTACACTTGTTGAAGACAGTGATGTGACAATACTTTTTGTTGGCCTTGACCCTACCATAGAAGGAGAACAGGGTGATACAGGAAATGCCTTTGCTGCGGGAGATAAGAATACTATGTATCTTCCTGATTCTCAGAGAAGAATGATAAAGGCTGTTAAAGAAACTGGAAAACCTGTGATACTTGTTTTAAATACAGGTTCTGCCATAGATTTATCTTTTGAAGATGAAAACTTTGATGCGATAATACAAAGCTGGTATAGTGGACAGACTGGCGGACAGGCTATTGCTGATATCATATTTGGTAAAGCTTTGCCAGGTGGTAAACTTCCAGTAACTTTTTATAAAGAAAATCAGCAACCGGATATGGAAGATTATTCCATGAAGGGAAGAACATATAGATTTTTTGGTGATAAACCTCTTTATCCCTTTGGATATGGACTATCTTATAGTGATTTTGAATATAGCAATATGGCTGTTACCGAGAATAATGATGGTTCAGTTATTGTGAGCTTTGACCTTACTAATAAGGGTTCGTATGATGCTGATGAAATCTGTGAAATATATATATCTATTAATCCTGAAGAAAAAATTTCTAATGGATTAAATAATACTATAGAAAATCTTTCTACAAGACTTGATCCATCTAATCAGCCATTCTGGAGTCTTGCTGGATTTGAAAGAATAACTTTACTGGCTGGCGAGACAAAGAAAGTTTCAGTTTTAATAAGTGAAAAATCCTTTACATGTGTTCTTGAAGATGGACAGAGAGTAAAACTTCGTGGCTCGTATGATATTTATGTAGGTGGACAGCAGCCGGATGCAAGAACTGAAGAACTTACTGGAAAAAAGTGTTTGGTAAATCAGATAACTGTATAAACAAATAATATAATAAAGAATATATAAAAAATAGATAAAAAAATAGATATGAATATATGAGATTTATCAGTTG
>JAILGP010000002.1 GCA_024696635.1 Eubacterium sp.
TTCTGATATATGTCTTATGGTGAAGCAGGGTAAGATTGTGGCTCTCATAGGACCTAATGGGGCAGGTAAGTCAACTATACTTAAAACCATTGCAGGTATGCTGGAGCCGGTTGGGGGAAATGTAATATTTGGCGGAAAAGATCTTGTGGATATTAAGAATGAGGAGAGAGCCAGAACAATGTCTGTTATGATGACCTCCAGGAGGGATCAGGAATATGCTACCTGCTTTGATGTGGTAAGTATTGGCAGATATCAGTTTACAGGTCTTTTAGGAAGGCTTTCCCAGGAGGATATAAATGCAGTTGAAAAGGCTTTAGAAGAGGTCGGAATCAGCCATCTTCGTGACAGGGAATATGTAAGGCTGAGTGATGGTCAGAAACAGAGAGTCCTTCTTGCCCGTGCGCTGGTTCAGGAACCTGAATTTATGATTCTGGATGAACCCACAAGCTTCCTGGATATAGGCTATAAACTGGAATTTTCAGAGAAGCTGAGGAAACTGGTAAAGGAAAAAAATATTGGTGTCATTATGGCTATGCATGAGCTGGAGCTGGTTAGAAATCTTGCTGATATGGTGGCCTGTATAAGTAAGGATGGAAAGCTGGAAAGGCTTGGAAGTCCGGAGGAGGTTTTTGAAAAGGAATATATTGAGAAGCTCTTTAATATAAATTCAGATACATTTGAAAAGACCTATGGATTTATTCTGGGAAACAGAGGATGCCAGATAAATAAGGAAGACAGGGTAGAAGAAAAACAGGATATAGAAATAATAGAAAAACAAACAGAAAAACAAACAGAAAAACAAACAGAAAACCAGACAGTAGATATAAAACCCCTTCCACGTAAAGCAAAGTTCCTTATGATTCAGGGAACTATGTCAAGCGCAGGCAAGAGCCTTATTGCAGCTGGTCTTTGCAGAGTTTTTAAGCAGGATGGATACTCTGTAGCTCCATTTAAATCCCAGAACATGGCCCTTAATTCCTTCATAACTGAGGATGGACTTGAGATGGGACGAGCCCAGGTTATGCAGGCAGAGGCTGCTGGTATTAAGCCCTCTGTTTACATGAATCCAATCCTCCTTAAGCCTACTGATGACAAGGGTTCACAGGTAATCGTAAATGGTAAGGTTACAGGTTACATGAGGGCCAGGGAATACTTTGAATATAAGAAGGCACTTGTTCCGGATATACTTAAGGCAGTGGAAAAGTTGGAGGAAATGGCTGAGATTATAGTGATTGAAGGAGCCGGTTCCCCTGCAGAAATCAACCTTAAGCAAAATGACATAGTTAATATGGGAATGGCGAAGCTAGTGGATGCCCCTGTGCTTTTAGTTGGAGATATTGACAGGGGTGGTGTATTTGCCCAGCTCCTTGGAACTCTGGAGCTACTGGAGCCTGACGAAAGAAAAAGGGTTAAGGGGCTTATAGTAAATAAGTTCAGAGGAGATAAGACCATACTTGATCCGGGAATTGACAGCCTTGAAAAAATGGCAAATGTACCAGTAAGCGGGGTGCTTCCCTATATCCGTCTTAATCTTGAGGATGAGGATTCTCTTACAGAAAGATTTTCCAGGAAGACCAGTGGACAGATAAAGATAGGAGTAATAAGGCTTCCATTTATTTCAAACTTTACTGACTTTGATGTCTTTGAACAGGTTGATGGTCTTGCTATAAATTATATAAGCAGACTTGAGGAAGTGGAAAACCAGGACCTTATTATATTGCCTGGAAGTAAGAATACTATAGCCGATATGAGGTGGCTTAGAGAATCCGGCTTTGAAAGTCTTATTAAGAAATTTGTATCAGGTGGTAAACCTCTTTTTGGAATATGCGGAGGCTATCAGATGCTGGGACATAAAATTATTGATGAGGATAATGTAGAAGGCGGTGGAAGTATCAGAGGCTTGGACCTTCTTCCTTTAAGAACAGTTTTGAGGAAGGAGAAGCATACAAGCCAGGTTGAGGGTAAGTGTCAGGATGCCTGCGGTATATTTGCCGGATTAAAAGGGGCAGACTTTAAGGGCTATGAGATTCACATGGGAGAGACAAGTATCTTATCTGAATATATGACAAATAATGAGGACATATCTGATAATGATAAGAATTCCCTGGATGATAATGCAGCTATATCTGATAATGATAAGAATTCCCTGGATGATAATGCAGCTATATTTGATAATGATAAGAATTTCTTGGATGATAAGGATACTTTGCAGGGTTTAGTAGAATTTACTCCCAATGGAAGTGGATATTGCAGGGATAACATTTACGGCACATATATTCATGGCTTCTTCGATGAGGCTGCAATTATAAAAGAGATTACTAATAGTCTTGCCAGGGAAAAGGGAACTGGTCTTAATGTAGATAAGCTTATTGATTATAAGAGCCTTAAGGAAAAGGAATATGACCGCCTGGCAGATATGATCAGGGAATATATGGATATGGATTATATATATAGTATTATGGGAGTTGATAGAAGTGACAAGGGATGAACTCTTTAAAATAAATATAGAAAAGCCAAGTAGGGAGGCTTATCAAAAATGTAAAGAAAACTGGGACCATCTGGCAAAGCCCCTGGATGGCTTTGGAGACTTTGAGGATCTTGTGGCAAGGATTGGTGGAATCCAGAATAATCCCGACCCTGATATTTCTAAAAGGGCAGCCCTTATTTTTTGTGCTGATAATGGCATAGTGGAAGAAGGGATAAGCCAGTCGGGAACAGAGGTTACAAGAAAGGTGGCAGGAAGTCTTGGGGCTGGTATAAGTCCAGTTTGTATACTTGGAAAAAGTGCAGGGGTCAGAATAATTCCTCTTGATATAGGAATTATAGGTCAGGATAAAATCCCAGGTCTACTTGATAGAAAGGTGGCTGAAGGAACCAGGAATTTTCTAAGGGAGCCTGCCATGACAGAGGGGCAGGTTCTTAAGGCTATAGAATGTGGAATCAGTCTTGTAAAGGACCTTAAGGACCAGGGGGTAAAGATAATTGCATCAGGTGAAATGGGGATTGGAAATACTACCACATCCGCAGCTCTCATTGCGGCGTTAACAGGTAAGGACTTTGATAAGCTTACAGGTCGTGGAGCGGGACTTGATGACCAGGGATTTGAGAAAAAGAAAAATGTTATAAAGAAGGGGCTTATGAAATACGGGGCTCTGGATAATAGAGAGGATGTTTCCCGGGAATATGCATTTGAAATTCTAAGAAGCCTTGGAGGCTTGGATATTGCAGGAATTATTGGCCTATTTATAGGTGGAGCCTTATATAAGATTCCTGTTGTTATGGATGGACTTATTACAGGTGCTGCTGGTATTGCGGCGGAGCTTATGGTTCCCGGAGTTAAAGATTATCTTATTCCCTCCCATAAGGGAAGGGAATCGGGAAATGAAACAGCCCTGGATTTTCTTGGTCTTAAGCCATATATAAATGGTGATATGGCACTGGGGGAAGGAACGGGGGCTCTTATGCTCTTTCCGCTTATGGATATAATGTTTGATTATTATAAAAGAGGAAGTAAATTTTCTTCCTATGAGATGGATGGATATATACGTTTTGATGATGAAGCAAATATATGAAAATAATCTAAATATTAAATTTATTAAGTGATCTAATTTAGAAAGAAATCAGAAGATAAATCTAGCAGGAATTACATTTAAAAAGAATTAGAAAAACTTTAGAGGAATAAATATGGTGATTTTAGTAATTGGCAGACCAGACAGTGGTAAGTCAGAGCTGGCGGAGGGGCTGATTCTAAAGCTGGCTGATATTAATCCAAAATTTTATATTGCTACCATGATTCCCTTTGGTAAAGAGGGAGAAAGGCGGGTTGAGAAACACCGTAAAATGAGAGAAGGCAAGGGATTTATTACTATTGAATGTCCTTATAATATTTCTTCTTTGAAGGATAAATTTGGTGAGTATATATTTGGAGAAAGTAAGACTTGCGAATATAGATCTTATGAAAATAAAATTTTTAAAGAAAGATCTGGCCAAAATATGTCTGAAGAAGAAAGCACTGCTTCTAAAATAAATATCCTGCTGGAATGCATGTCTAATCTGATTGGAAATGAAATGCATCTTGATAGTAATAAGGATTTATCAGATAAGGAGCTTGTGGATTATATTCTTTCTTCTGTTAAAACCTTAAGTGACCTGGCTGATAATATGGTCATAGTTACAAATGAATTCCAGCTTGAAGAAGGCTTTGACCAAGATACTATAAGATATGTGAAGCTTGTAAATGAAACTAATGAAGAGCTGTGTAATATTGCAGACAGAGTTTATAAAAATATAGATGGAGAATGGATATAGATGAAACTGATGAGAAATATAGCAGTTGCATTTTCCTTATATTCCCGTATACCTATGCCACAGTTTAAATGGCAGGACCAGGATATGAAGCATAATCTGGTTTTTCTTCCCTGGATAGGGGGAGTAATCGGAGGAATCTATTTATTATTGATCAAGATTTTTTCCATGGTAGAATTACCTCTTATTTTTAGGGTGGCTTTTTTTACTCTGATTCCACTGGTGGTTACAGGAGGCTTTCACTTGGACGGCTTTATGGATGTGGAGGATGGACTAAGGTCCTACAAGTCAAAGGAAGAGAAGCTGGAGATACTTAAGGATCCCCATATTGGAGCATTTGCAATAATAGGTCTTATTAAGCTTGGCCTTGTATGGTTAGGTAGTATGGGTCTTATATTGGATAATTTAGACCGTGGAATTATGGTGATCATGGCTATAATGTTTTTCACTGTCAGAGCTATGGCAGGAATAACATCGATTATATTTAAACATGCAAAGAAAGATGGCATGCTTAATATGGAAACCCAAAAAATAAGTAGGATAGACCTTATTAGTCTGATTGCAGAACTTTTGATCTCCATTATTTTAATGCTTTTGGTGGATTGGGTGGCAGGCCTTAGTCTTATTATTGGAATTCTTATTTTTACTATTTATTATAAGAATCTTACTTATAAGGAATTTGGGGGAGTCACTGGAGATACGGCTGGTTTCTATATTGTATTTGGTGAAGGAATCTGTCTCTTTATTCTTGCAATGATCAGCCTTTTTAAGCTTATGTAGGATTCAACTGGAGGATGCTTTTGTGGAATTAAATAGCCAAAAGAGAGTCCGGATTTTTCTTATAAGACATGGGAAGACATCTGGAAATATAGAAAAAAGATACATAGGAAAAAGGACGGATATAAGTCTTTCAAAAGAAGGTATAGAGGAATTAAAGGCCTTATCTCCCCAATATAGAAGTCTTATTGAAGGAACCAGGAATTCCCTTTCAAAATCTTCGCAGGATGATTTATGTTCAGAGAAAACCATATATTTATCCGGCTCTATGAAAAGGTGCCGTGAAAGTATGGAGACTCTTTTTAAGGGAAAAAAATATCATGTAATAGAGGACCTCAGAGAGATAGATTTTGGGGACTTTGAGGGTTATAATTATAAAGAACTTTCTGATAATCCTGACTACCAGAAATGGATTGGTTCCAATGGGACAATTGCATTTCCCAATGGAGAGGGCAGGGAAGAATTTATCAGAAATACAATGGTATGCTTCAATGATATTATGGAGACATATGTTTATAATACTTATGCTGATAATAAATTAGATTGTCCTGATAATCTTGTGATTGTCTGTCATGGCGGAAATATTATGGCTATTATGAGTACCTTGACCGGAGAGGATTATTTTTCTTTTCAGTGTCAGGTGGGTCAGGGATATATTTTAGATATGGAAGCAGGTAAAGGAGTTTCAGATGTTATATCATTTAATCGCATTTTTGCTGGGTTACCTTCTTGATATGATAATAGGTGATCCGGTGAATCTTCCACATCCAATCAGACTGATAGGTGGTGTAATAAGCTTCATAGATGAGAAGTTTATGGATAAAAGAGTTAAGGGAAAGAGGAATAAATTTATAGAGTTTATTCTTGGCTTTATTATGTGGCTTTTTGTTACAGCTGGTACATTTATACTTACAGGAGCCCTTGTTTTTGTTTCCTATAAGGCGCATTTTATTGTGGGGATAGTAGTAGAAGCAATACTAACTTCCTATATCCTTGCAGCCAAGAGCCTTGAAAAGGAAAGTATGAGGGTTCATAAAAAGCTGACTGAGGGAACTATAGAAGAGGCTCGCTTTGCAGTTTCTATGATAGTGGGAAGAGATACTAAGGAACTGGATGATGCGGGAGTTACCAGGGCGGCGGTGGAAACCGTGGCAGAAAATACTTCTGATGGTGTTATAGCACCTCTTATCTATACGGCTATTGGGGGACCTGCACTTGGTCTTATGTATAAGGCTGTTAATACCATGGATTCAATGGTGGGCTACCACAATGATAGATATGAATATTTTGGCAAGGCGCCAGCAAGACTGGATGATATTTTTAATTTTATTCCTGCCAGGATAAGCGCCCTTCTTATGATTCTTGCAACAAAACTTAGTGGTCCTGAATATTCAGCAACTGATGCAATGAGGGTTTATAAAAGCGACAGAAAAAAAACTAAGAGTCCTAATGCAGGTCAGACTGAAAGTGTTGCCGCAGGAGCTCTTGGTATAAGACTTGGTGGAAATGCATCTTATTTTGGTAAGGTGGTGGAGAAGGAATATATAGGTGATGAGTTTAGAAAAATAGAGCCTTCTGATATAGAAAAAATCTGTAAGCTTATGTATCTTACTGAACTTATATGTGTAGTGATCTGTACAGCCATAATTTCAGTGGCAGATGCATTTGTTTCATTTTAAATTTTAAGTCTAAAAAAACACTTGGTATAATCGGGGAGTATATAAATGCTACATGGCGGCGATATTTATACAAGAAAAATTAAATATGATTTTTCAGTAAATACTAATCCAAATCCTTGTCCAGGTGAAATTATGGAGGCTATTAGCGGGAGCCTTAAATATATTGGTAATTATCCGGACCCACTTCAAAGAAGGGTAAGACATGAACTTTCTCTTCTTGAAGGAATTAAAGAGGAATATATTATATGTGGAAATGGGGCATCGGATCTTCTTATGGCTGGTGTTCAGGCCATTAAGCCTAGGGTGGCATATCTAATATGTCCTTGCTTTTATGGTTACCGTCATGCATTAAATTCCTGTCAGGACATAGTAGTAAAAGAATACTATTTAAGGGAGGAAGAGAACTTCATTCTTGGGAATAGTCTTTTGGATAAGGTTCATGATGATATTGTATCAGATTTCCATAATAGTGATAAAAAAAGTCCGGGTATTCTATTTCTAACTAATCCCAATAATCCTAGTGGTAAAAATATAAGTCCTGAAGTTATTGAAAATTTATTAGATACCTGCAGCAGATGTAACATTTCGGTGATTCTTGATGAGTGTTTTCTAAGAATGTCAGATAAGGGCGTAAGCTTTAAGAAAAAGGTTTTAAGCTATAATAATCTTTATGTGGTAGATGCATTTACCAAATTATTTTCAGTGCCGGGAATCAGGGCCGGCTATATGATTTCCAATAAGGATAATATTGAAAATATTAAAAGATATTTACATGAATGGAACCTGTCTATACCTGGAGAAGCAGCCCTTGTGGCAGGAGCAAAGCTTCTTAGAAAATCTGATTTTTGTGAAAAGACAAGGTCTATTATAAGAGAGGAAAGAAAGTATCTTTATGAAGAATTAAGGAATATATATTTAATTAATTCTCTATCAGAAAAAACAGAATTAAGAGATATTGAATCAAAAACTGAATCCAAAGCTTTATCAAAAACTGAATCAAAAACTGAATCAAAACATGCATTTACTCTAATGGATTCAGATACCAGCTTTATTCTTTTTAAAGCTAATGAGTCGGGGCTGAAACTTTTTGATAAGCTCCTGGAAGAGGGGATTCTGATCAGAAGCTGTAAGGGATTTTCTGGACTTAACCAGGACTGGTACAGGATAGCGGTGAAGAGTCATGAAGAAAATAAGATTCTGATTAGTCACTTAAAGAGAATGTTTGAAAATGTGTAAATACTATTTAGCTATATGATTTACCTGGGAATATAAGTATTATTTTCTGGTTTTCTGGCTAAAGAATAGAAAAAATAAGTTTGAAAAATTTAATGGATAGAATAATGAATATAGAACATATAGAACCAAAGGATATAGAAAAAAGAAGCTTTGAAATAATAAGTCAGGAGCTAAAAAAGAGGCAGATAGAAATTCCGCAGGATAAGGCATTTGTCATAAAAAGAGCCATACATACCACTGCGGATTTTGAATATGCCCAAACTCTTTGTTTTTCAAAGGACGCTATTTCCAAGGTGGCAGAACTTATAAGGCAGGGAGCCATTATAGTCACCGATACTAATATGGGACTTTCTGGGATTAATAAGGCTGAGCTTGGGAAATATGGGGGAAAGCTTATGTGCTTTATGGCAGATCAGGATGTTGCCATTGAGGCGAAATCCAGGGGACTAACCAGGGCCACTGTCAGCATGGAAAGAGCTTCAAAATTAGGACAAAGGATAATATTTGCAATTGGAAATGCACCTACAGCTCTTATTGAATTAAGGCGTATGTATGATGAGAAAATTTTTATTCCTGATTTTATAATAGGTGTCCCTGTGGGGTTTGTAAATGTAGAAGCGGCTAAGGAAATGATTATGGAGACAGACATACCTTACATAGTAAATAAGGGACGTAAGGGTGGAAGCAATGTGGCGGCAGCCATCTGTAATGCAATTCTTTATGAGATGAAAAAAGGAAATATTTGATAAAAGAAAATACTAAAAAGGAATGTTAAAAAAGGAATATTTAAAAAGGAATATTTTAACAGAAATACTTAAATAGAAAAGCTTAAATAGAAATACTTAAATAGAAATACTTAAATAGAAAATATTTGATAAAAGGGAAATGTATGAGATACGGGTTTACAACTGGAAGCTGTAGTGCGGCAGCGGCTAAGGCGGCAACCTACATGCTGCTAAGTGGAAAACTGAAGGAAAGTATATGTATTACAACCCCCAAGGGTATTGATTTTAATGCAGAGATTCTTAATATAAAGTGTTCAGAAAATGAGGTTACCTGCGGTGTTCTGAAGGATGGTGGGGATGATCCGGATGTGACCAGTGGTTCCATAGTTTACGCCACGGTTTCTTACTTGGATGAATTAGATAAGATAGACCAGTCAGATTATAAGTCGGCTGAATCAGATCTTAAGTCGAATCTGGCAGATTATAAATCAAATAATCTGGATAATGGAGATTCTCAAATTATAATCGATGGAGGTCAGGGTGTGGGCAGGGTAACTATGCCTGGACTTGATCAGCCAGTGGGAAATGCGGCTATAAATTCTGTTCCAAGGATCATGATCGAAAAGGAAGTAAGACAAGTGATGGAGGTCCTGGATTATAAGGGTGGACTTAAAATTATCATTTCCATTCCAGGAGGAGAAAAGATAGCTGAGAAAACATTTAATCCAAGACTTGGTATAAAGGGTGGACTTTCTGTTCTGGGGACCTCAGGAATAGTTGAACCTATGAGCTCACAGGCTCTTTTAGATACAATTAAAGTAGAATTAAATCAGAAGAAGGCCCTTGGCTATAAGACTATAGTCATTGCCCCTGGAAATTATGGAATGGACTTTATGAAGGAGACCTATTCCTATAATCTGGACCAGGCTGTTAAGTGCTCCAATTTCATAGGACAGACCTTGGATATGATAGGTGACCTTGGTTTTGAAGAGGTTCTCCTATGTGGACATGTGGGTAAACTTATTAAGCTGTCCGGTGGAATAATGAATACTCATTCTCATGAGGCTGATTGCAGGATGGAACTTATGGCTGCGGCTGGAGTCAGGGCAGGTCTTCCTTTTGAAAGCCTTAATGAGATACTTAAATGTGTATCAACAGATGGAGCCTACGATATAGTTCTTAAGACTGGTCTGGAGAAAGAATTTATGGCCCAGGTCATGGATAAGGTTGATTATTATCTTAAGAAAAAAGCAGAGGATAGATTTAATATAGAATGCATGATTTATTCAAATATTTATGGCCTTATGGGTAAGACAGGTGGAGCAGATGACCTTATAAATAAGGTGGTGAATGGGGAGAGGGAATTAAAGAATTCATAAATTGAAATATTTTGAGGATATAAATTTGGAATATAAGAAGGAAATTAAAAAGGAAATTAAAAAGGAAATTAAAAAGGATATAGATCAGGAAATAAAGAAGGAAATCAGGATACATTTTGTGGGAGCAGGTTCGGGAGCCAAGGATCTGATAAGTATTAGGGGGGCAAGACTACTTGAGAAAGCAGATATTGTCATATATGCAGGTTCCCTTGTTAATCCTGAGCTTCTGGAATATTGTCCTCAGGCTGAGATTTATAACAGTTCAAATATGACTCTTGAGGAAATCCTTGATGTAATGAAGGCAGGACATGATGATGGAAAAGAAGTAGTAAGACTTCATACAGGGGACCCAAGTATATACGGAGCAATACGGGAGCAAATGGATGAACTGGATAAATCAGGAATAGAATATGATTCCTGTCCAGGGGTTACTGCCTGCTTTGGTGCGGCTTCAAGTCTTAATCTGGAATATACACTTCCAGGAATATCACAATCACTTATTATTACCAGAATATCGGGAAGGACTCAGGTGCCTGAATCAGAAAGTATAGAAAGCTTTGCCAGTCATAAGGCTAGCATGGCTATATATCTTAGTGCTTCTATGGTAGAAGAAGTGGCTCAAAGTCTTATCAGGGGTGGCTATGACAAAGACACTCCTGCGGCCATAGTTTATAAGGCAACCTGGCCAGAGGAAGAAAAATATATATGTACCATAGAAACACTTTCTGAAACAGCCAGGGTCCATAATATTACCAAGACTGCTATTATTCTTGTAGGTCAGGTTATAAATAGTTCTAATTATGAAAAGTCCAGACTTTATGCTGCAGATTTTTCTACTGAGTTTAGAAAGGCTAAGGATATAAAATGATAATTCGTATATGCGCTTTTACTCTAAAGGGCTGGGAGCTTGCGGATAAAATTGAAGAAAGCTTTAAAGAACACATTTTTGAAAGAAGATCTACAGATATTAAGCTTGATGCTTGGGCCAGGGATTCCTTTTTTATTAAGGCTCCGATAATTTTTATAGGGGCAGCCGGAATTGCTGTCAGGGCAATTGCAGGGTCAGTCAGTGACAAGCTTACAGATAGTCCCGTGCTTGTTATAGACCAGTCAGGAAAATATGTTATTCCGATTTTGTCAGGTCATGTGGGCGGAGCAAACAGGCTGGCTTTGGAAATAGGGGAAAGACTCAGTATGATACCTGTAATTACCACGGCAACAGATGTAAATTCAAGTTTTTCAGTGGATGAATTTGCTGTGGCTAATAGACTTACCATAGTAAATAGAGAGGGTATAAGAAGAGTTGCTTCTAAAATTTTAGAGACAGGTTCTATTACAATGTCCATAAGTCCGGATATAGATAGTGAGACTTTAAAGGCTGATAATTTTTTTGTTGATAATAATATTAAGCTTTTAGCTTATCCACCAGAAAACAGGGTGGACCTTATTATATCAGGTGATGATAAGCTTATAGATAAGGCAGAGCTTTTCCTTAAACCCAAGGAATATATTCTTGGAATCGGATGTAAAAGGGGAAGCTCAGAGGGAAATATAAGGAAGACTGTGGAAGAAGTTCTGGCCCAATATGATATAGATATAAATAGTATAGCAGCCATAGGAACAATTGATATTAAGGAAAGGGAATATGGACTTTGCGCTTATGCTCAGAAGGAGAAAATTCCATTACTTACATTTAGCGCCCAGGAATTAGAGACTGTGGAGGGAAATTTTGCCCAGTCAGAATTCGTAAAGTCAGTGACGGGAGTTTCAAATGTCTGCGAAAGAGCGGCCGTATGCGGAGCTATTTATTATGGGGGAGATTCTGATAATACCAGCATTATAATTCCTAAAAGATCAGGGCAGGGTATTACCATAGCCCTTGCCAGAAGAAAGGTAAAATTAATAAGTGGATAAAGTGATTTATATAATTGGAATAGGTCCTGGAGCTGAGGAGTATTTAACCAATCAGGAGAGAAATGCTATAGAAAAAAGCGACATAATAGTTGGATATAGCCTCTATGTGGAACTTCTTAAAAAGGTTTATCCGGACAAGGAATATCGTATTACGGGAATGAGACAGGAGATAGAAAGATGCAGACTCTGTTTTGAACTATCAGAGGAGGGCAAAACTGTTTCTATGATATGTAGTGGCGATGCAGGTATCTATGGAATGGCATCTCCTATGTATGAATTATTAAATGACTATCCTGATACAGACCTTGTAGTAGTGCCAGGGATTACAGCCGCAAGCAGTGGGGCAGCAATTTTAGGTGCACCTCTTAATCATGATTTTTGTGTAATCAGTCTTAGTGACCTTATGACTCCCTGGGAAGTAATAGAAAAGAGAATTCGTGCAGCCATAGCAGGGGACTTTGCTATAGCATTTTACAATCCATCAAGTAATAGAAGGGCTGACTATCTTGAAAAGGCCTGCAATATTATGCTGGATGCAGGGGCTGATCCTGACAGGGCCTGTGGCTATGTTGAAAATATTGGAAGGCAGGGGACAAGAGCCCTATGCTGTACCCTTAAGGAGCTTAAAGCTACTAAGGTAAATATGTTTACAACAGTTTTTGTTGGTAACTCCATGTCATATATTAAAGATAATAAGCTTATTACAAAAAGAGGTTATAGATGTGAGTAAGGTACTTATATTTGCAGGAACTACAGAAGGAAGAGAGCTTGCGAAAATACTGGTGAGGTCTGGTATATCCTGTCATGTCAGCGTTGCAACTCAATATGGCAGCATGGTCATGAAGAATTTGGAATCAAAGAATTCGGAATCAAAGAATTCGGAATCCGGGAAAATGGAATCTGACGAATCCGAATTAATACAAATTCATCAGGGTCGCCTTGACCAGGAGGAAATGAGGGAACTTTACAAATCCACGGAATGTCAGGTGGTGGTGGATGCAACCCATCCTTATGCCCAGGTGGTGACAGAAACAATACTTAAAAGTATAGAAGGAAGCACAATTAAATATATTCGCCTTCTTAGAGAAAATAGTAAATATACCTTAGGTGGGAATAGTGAATATAATTTAGATAGTAGCGATATGCTAATAAGTCATGACTCTAATGATCTAATCAGAGATTATAAATCTGTTTCTGATTGTGCAAGAGAGCTTGAGAATACAGATGGAAAGGTTCTTATAACTACAGGCAGCAAGGAATTAAGGTATTTCTGTGAAAAGGAAGGATTAAGAAAGCGTCTTCTTGTAAGAGTACTTCCCGGTATGGAAAGTCTTAAGCTTTGTTATGACTGTGGACTTGAGGGTAAGCAGATTATTGCTATGCAGGGGCCCTTTACTAGTGAGATGAATAAAGCGATTATTAATCAGTATGATATAAAGCATCTGGTAACTAAAGAAAGTGGAAATCTGGGTGGATTTGATACAAAGCTTGAAGCGGCCTATGAATCCAGAATAATGGTTCATATGATAAAAAGACCTGACTCAAGTGTATATGGCATGAATATGAAGGAGTGCCTTGAAAAACTGGAGGAATATCTTGATATAAAGATAAAAAAATCAAGTCTCAACATCACTCTTGCAGGAATAGGCTGTGGTTCTTATGAGGGTATGACTATTGAAGTGAAGAATGCTATAAGTGAGTCTGATTATATATTTGGTGCAGCCAGGATGCTTGAGGGTATATCTGCTCCGGGGGTGACATTTCCCTATTATATGGAGAAGGATATAATTCCAATTCTCGATAAGCTTGAGGAGGAAAGAATAGGAAATACAAATATTGTTATACTTTTTTCTGGAGACAGTGGATTCTACAGTGGGGCTGAAAATATGTATAAGGCCCTAAAGAACAGGAAGGATACATATGTTAAGCTTCTTCCTGGGATTTCGTCCATAAGTCTTCTTGCTGCAAGAACAGGAATAAGCTGGCAGGATGCAAAAATTCTGAGCCTTCATGGAGTAAGTGAAGAGGTATGGATTTCTCAGCTTATGGATGCTGTAGCTTGCGAGGAGAAAACATTTTTTATCTCATCAGGTCTTAAGGATATAAAAAGACTTGGGAAACTGCTTAATGACATGGCAGATAAGAATCTTATAAATGAGGCTGATATAGATATAAAGCTTGGATACAGGCTTTCCTATATGGATGAAGAGGTGACAAGTCCTTCATTTTCTGATATGGAGAAATATGAAAAAGAGGGACTTTATGTTGGCCTTATATTAAATAGAAATACAGATAAAAGAGTGGATAGAAATATTGATAGAAATATAGATAGAGCAAATCTTGCCCCATCTATATCGGACCAGGAATTTATTCGTGGAAAGGTACCTATGACCAAGGAAGAAATCAGGCATCTATCAATCTGTAAGCTTAGGCTAAAGAGTGGAGATGTGGTTTATGATATAGGTAGTGGTACCGGTTCTATAGCTATTGAGGTGGCAGGCCTTTCTAAAGATATTAAGGTATATGCCTTTGAATATAAAAATGAAGCTACAGAACTAATAAAAGAAAATATTAAAAAACATAATAAATCAAATATAAAGCTTATTCAGAAAAAGGCCCCGGATGGACTGGACCAGGTGGATAAGGGGGACGCTGCATTTATAGGTGGAAGTGGAGGAAGGCTGAAAGAGATTTTAAATAGACTTTTCCAGATAAATCCTCAGATGAAAATAGTTATAAATGCAGTAAGTATGGAAACTATAGTAGAAATGGACCAGATACTTAAAGATATTCCAATAAAAAATCTCGATATTTGTCAGGTATCTATTTCTAAAATTAAAGAGCTTGGTGCTTATCATATGATGCAGGCTAATAATCCAGTATTTATATACTCCTTTGAGTTTTGTCAGGTTTAAAGAAATATGAATAATTCATTTATGATTGCGGCAACGGCAAGTGGCTGCGGGAAAACTACAATTACATGTGGAATACTTGAGGCATTTAAAAGAAGAGGTCTTAGTGCCGCGTCATTTAAATGTGGCCCTGATTATATAGACCCTATGTTCCATAAGGAGGTTCTGGGAATTCCCTCTAAGAATCTGGATCTTTTCTTTACGGAGGCAGAGGAAACAAGGAATCTTTTTACCTTGGATAATAATAGTCAGATATCCCTTGTGGAAGGTGTCATGGGTCTTTATGATGGTATAAGTCCAACTACCAATGAAGCCTCTTCCTATAATCTTGCTTCCGTGCTGGATATTCCAATAATTCTGGTCCTTGATGCTAAGGGCATGGGCAGGTCTATGCTTGCGGTGATCAGGGGATTTCTGGATATGGATGTGGAGAAACGTATTAAGGGAATCATTCTGAATAGAATATCTGCGTCCTATTTCGATACAATAAAATCGGTTATAGAAGAAGAGATTGATATTAGGCTTGTGGGCTATCTTCCTCCAAAGAAGAACCTAAGTCTTCAAAGCAGATACCTTGGATTAAAGCTTCCTTCAGAGATAGATGATATTAAGAATAAGGTGGAAGACCTGGCAGAAAATTTGGAAAAAACATTAGATATAGATATGATACTTGATATAGCCGTCTGCAAAACCAGTTCTAATAATATAGATACAGCTGACTCAGAAAAAGAAATCATAAATAAGGATAAAAAGGATGAAAAGGTAAGAATAGCAATAGCAAAGGATCAGGCCTTTTGTTTTTACTATGAAGATAATCTAAGACTTTTAAGGCAGGCAGGGGCAGAGCTTGTGGAATTTTCTCCTCTTCATGATGACAGGCTTCCGGATAATATTCAGGGTATTATTTTAGGTGGCGGATATCCTGAACTATATGCAAAGGAACTTAGTCAGAATAAACTTATGCTTCAGTCTATAAGGGATGCATTTTCCAGTGATATTCCTTCTCTTGCTGAGTGCGGTGGATTTATGTATCTCCATGATGAACTTCAAACTGAGGATGGAAAAGCTTATCCCATGCTTGGAATTATTAATGGCAAATGTCAATATATGGGCAAGCTTGTAAGGTTTGGTTACGTGACTATTAAAGAAAAAAATCCATCCTTCCTGTCTGGGCCTGATATTGAGATTAAAGGTCATGAATTTCATTATTATGATTCGATTGCTAATGGTAGCGATACTGTGTCAGTTAAACCGATTAGCAAAAGAAGCTGGGAAGCAGGTTTTGTTACAAATAATCATTGGTGGGGCTTTGCCCATCTTTACTATCCATCAAATAAAAGCTTTGCAAAGGCATTTGTAGATAAATGTAAAAGCTGGAGCGGGAAAAACAGAAAGTAATAGTGAATTGTAAAAGTGGATTAGGTCTATTTTATACTTTCATCTTATACGAGGAGAAATAAACATGGATAATTCATATAAATTTTTTGAAAATACAGATTGCCAGTATTATCCTTGTCATGAAGGCTTGGACCATATTAACTGCCTATTTTGTTACTGTCCTCTTTATAATCTTGATAATTGTCCAGGAAATCCGGAATATAAGGAAAAGGATGGAAGGAGAATAAAAATATGCAGTAAATGTACATTTCCCCATAAGCCTGAAAATTATGATAAGGTAATAGGAATTTTGAAAAATAAAAAATGAATCTTTATAAATTAATTTTATGGTGTAAATTATTGAATTTAATTTCTTGGGTTTAAGTTTTTCTGTGCTATACTTATTTTTAAGATATTTGAAATAAGAAAAGTAGGGAGGAATTATGATATGGGATATGATATGGAGAAAGATAGGATTAATAAGATTATAGAAAAGCTTAAGGGTATGGAAATCAAAAAGATTTATTTTGATATGGATGGAGTACTGGCTGACTTTGATAGAGGAGTAAGAGAATTCTGTCATATGGAACCATCTCCACAGAATGAAGGCTGGAAACCTGGAATGGATGACAATATGTGGGCTAAGGCAAGGCTTGTAGATCATTATTATGATAAGCTTGAACTTATGCCTGGTGCTAAAGAAATGTTTGATCTTGTTTATGGAAAGTATAAGGAAAGATGTGAGATACTTACGGGAATTCCTAAACCAAAGCGAGGAATGGTAGGCTCTGCTGAGGATAAAAAGGCCTGGACCAAGAGGCTTCTTTCAGAGGACATTATAGTAAATACAGTATATAGAGAGGAAAAACCTGACTATTGTAGTGGAAAGGACTGTATACTTATTGATGACCTTAAGGCCAATATTGCATCCTGGGAGGAAATTGGAGGTACAGGAATTCTCTTTGAAAATGCTCAGGATATTATTGAAATTTTTAAAGCACTTTAGGATATATTTTCTATTTAACATATAGTCTAATAACAACTAATTCCTTTCAGGTAGTAGAGGAGAAGTAACGATAAGCTATTAGAAAATGTATCATGATAAGGGGGAGTATAAGATTGAAAGAAACAATAGTAGATATTTTATATGGGATTAAGCTTATTTCTACATGGATGCTTATTCCTTTTCTACTTATGTTTATTCCACTAATTTATCAAGAATTCTCAGTTAAGTTTACAGTAGCAGATGTTATTCTTGAGGAAGATTATTATAGTAGTTATCCAGATGAAATACTATGTTTTAAGACACATATTGATGATAAGGAGAGAGTCGTATTCGCTCCTGTTACCAGTAAGGTTGGCGATAATATTAAGGTTATACTTAAAGATGGAGATTATTATAAATCAATTCTAGATGAAAATGACTATAAGGATTATTTAACATTTTCAGGACGTTTTTTAAGAATATGTAATAATTTTTACGGATATACTGTTATAGGAATGTCATTGATACTACTGATTAGTTTTCTGGTTACAAGAAAAAAGAGGAAAGAGATTAGATCAAGTTATCCTAATCTTACTAAGGCTACAGATATAGCAGGAATAGTATGCTCATTGATTTTGTCTTTTCTACTTTTGTATGGAGTGATTGACAATACGCTGACAAGTATCGGTTTAGTAATGATTGGGTTAGTTATTGGAATAGTCTATATAGTTGTTTTTATTTTTGGGTGGATATTGGTTCATACCTTATATTAAGTAAATGTTATTTTTGTCAGTTGACATTTATCTGGTCAACCAATATAATGTACGAGAAGCAAAGGAGCTGCAGTAGTTGGCAGCTCCTTTTCTTATTTTATAAAATATTATTATGGGTGCAAAATATATAAAAGGGGGGATTTTATATATAATCAGTAAGGAGAATAATATTGAAAAATTATAGTAATAATATATGGTTAGGCATATTGAATTTAATATATAGAATTCATAGTAGTGAATCCATTGGAGAGATGGGAGATACAATTCTCAAGCAGATTCAATGGTTGGTTCCTTTTGACCAGGCATTGTTTTTTATAGCGCATGAAAATGGAGATATACATGTGGTGGCTTCTGAGGGGCTGGATGAAGATTATATAGATATGTATGAGACAAATTATAAAAAATATGATTATGCTTCAGGGATTAAGATAGCTGGAAACAGTATAGTTTATAAAGATTCAGATATAATAGAAGAAGCAGTTTTCTTGAAATCATCTTTTTATAATCAGTTTTGTGAGCCTAATCATATTCGTTATGGTATACACGTGGTAATGATATATGCAAGTAAGTATTGTGGAGAAATAGTACTTTTCAGGGATAATGATACTATAAATGCTACTAATTTCGGTGAAACTGCAGAATTTATACTGAATCTTCTTAAGGAGCATTTATCAATTTCATGTAACAGGCTCTTACTAAACAAGCCATATCAAAGAGAGATGTCTTCTTCAGAAGAAATTTTTACTAATCCTGAAGATAAGTATAGGGTTATGTATAATCTGACTAAAAGAGAATGTGAGGTTTTAATGCTTTTGTTGGAAGATATGTCAACAAATCAGATATGTGATGAATTAATCATATCTTTAAATACATTAAAGAAACATATTGCAAATCTGTATAGGAAACTTGAGGTGAGTTCAAGAGTACAACTTATACAAAAGATGAAGAGTTAAATATATGAAGAGATACTTTGCCGGGTGTTCAATTTAGAATATCCGGTTTTTTTATACTACTCAAGGGTTATAAGAGTAGTATATTTGGTAAAAGTATTAGAAAAAATAATTATGGAGTAGGAAGAATGGTACTAAAAGATATTAAAAAATTTCATGCATTGGTGTAATTGTTAAAGTATAGAAAATGCTTATAATAGGAAACATCTTAAGAAAAGGCAAACAAAGAGGTTTGATACATAAATGTGTCAAGCCTCTTTTCTGTTTTAAAGGAAAGATAGTTTTCTTATAGCCTGAGATAAAGAATAAAGGAGGAAAGAAACATGAGAATAGATTTGAATTGCGATCTGGGAGAAAGCTTTGGAAATTTCACGATGGGAAATGATAACGAGATGATGAAGTATATAACATCTGCAAACATAGCATGTGGATTTCATGCAGGGGATGCAAATGTAATGTGTCAAACGGTAAATATGGCTAAGAATGCAGGTGTTGCAATAGGAGCTCATCCAGGCTTTCCTGATCTTGAAGGCTTTGGTAGAAGAAATATGACATGTACTAATAATGAAATAAAGAATTATATAAGGTATCAGGTTGGAGCCTTAAGGGAGTTTTGTAACTTCGCAGGAGTTGAGTTACAGCATGTAAAGCCACATGGAAACTTATATGTAATGGCTATGGAGGATGATGAGATGGCCAGGGCTATTCTAGAGGTGATTGCATCATTAGGAAAAAATGTTATTACATTTGCTCTTAATGACTCAGCTATTTCAAATATGGCTAAAAGTATGGGCGTTCCAGTAGCTATTGAAGGATATGGAGATAGGGAACATACAAATAATGGTCATATAGTTCAAATTAGAAAGGGGCCTGACGAAGACCGTGTTGAAAGGCTTACTAAGAGAGCTATTCGATTGGTTAAAGAGGGAAAGGTTATTACTAACACGGGAGACGATATAGATTTAAGGGTTCAGACCTTATGTGTACATGGTGATACATATGGTGCATGGGATCTTATGAAAAATATCAGAGAGAAACTTGAAAAGGAGAATATAGAAATTACAGCCATAAGTAACTTCTTATAAAGGAAGGTGATGGATATGTTAGAGGTAAAGAACATAAGAAAAAGCTTCGCCAGTAGTGAGGTGCAGGTACTTAAGGATATTAGTTTTACAATAGAAACTGGAGAATTTGTATGTCTTCTTGGAAAGAGTGGTTGTGGAAAAAGTACACTACTTGATCTTTTGGCTGGTTATACAAAGCCAGATGGTGGGGAATTGATAATTGATGGAAAAAAGATTAAAGGGCCTGGTATTGATAGGGGATTGGTTTTTCAGGAACATGCTTTATATCCCTGGTATACCGTATATCAAAATATATGTTTTGGACCAAAGATTCAGAAAAAGAAAAATTATAACGAAGTTGCAGATGAATATCTGAATCTTATAGGTATGAAAAAATATAGAGACTATTACCCCGATAGTCTTTCTGGAGGAATGAAACAGAGAGTAGGAATCGCAAGAGCTCTTGCTGCTGAACCAGATGTATTACTCATGGACGAACCTTTTAGTGCATTAGATCCATCAACCAGGGCAAAGTTAAGAGATGACTTGATCGAAATCTGGCAGAAAACATCTAAAACAATAGTATTTGTTACCCACAGTGTTCCTGAAGCGGTGTATTTGGCTGACAGAGTCATAGCAATGAAAGATGGAACAATACAGTTTAACGAGAAGATAGATATAAAACGAAAAAGAGATATGAATGATCCCAAGTTTGTTGAATATGTAAATAAAATAGAAAACTTTATTTCAAGTAAGAAAAAGAATAAAGAAAAGCTGGTGGTGACAAATGATTAAAGGTCTGAATATCAGATAAAGCTATTCTAAATATATAGGATAGGAGGAAAGACTATGAAAAATCATAATAAGAAAAGATATAAAGTCATAAGCGTAATTTCATTAATCATGTTTTTCGTCATATGGCAGATATATGCAATGCTGAATGCAAAGATGGGATGGATGAACAAAGCATTTCTCCCTGCCCCAACAGAAGTGCTTCTGACATTTCAAAAGTTTTTCGAGGAAGGAACTTTGTTTGAACATATTACTGTGAGTCTTATGAGAATTTTTAAGGGCTTTTTTATAGGAAGTATCATAGGAGTGGTGGCGGGATATATTATGGCTAAGTTACCTGTTTTTGAAAGTATCCTACAGCCTATTATAAATATATTGGGAGCAATTCCACCATATGCATTTATGCCACTGCTGATTATATGGTTTGGTGTAGGAGAATTTGCCAAAATCATAATGATTGTATTAGCAACATTTATTCCTGTACTTGCATCTACTATTCAGGGTGTAAAGAGTATAAATCCATTACATATCAGGGCGGCCAAAACCCTTGGCTGTAATGAATTTCAGTTGTTTTACCATGTGATTGTAAAAACAGCATTACCATTTATTATTGCAGGAATGAAGACTAGTATATCACTTTGTTTTTCCGCATTGGTTGTAGCAGAGATGATTGGTTCAGATACAGGATTAGGTTTCATTATAGTTGATGGACGAAATTGGTTTAAGGTTGCAAATATGTTTATGGCAATGACATCTATAGCTATATTGCAGACAGTATTTCAGGCTATTCTGACAATGCTAGAAAGGAAACTTTTTAAGTGGAAGAAGGAAGGTTTGTCTGCAGCAATTGAATAATAGATTTAGATATAGTTATTAAAATAGTGAGAGGACAAGGATCTTTAAAATCTAAGATCTTTGAAATAAATGACAACAATGTTAATGCATTGTTAGTAAAGGAGGAAAAAATTATGAGGAAGAAAATTGGTGCGATTATTTTATCAGTAATGCTTAGTTTATCATTGTGTGCCTGTGGAGGAGATACTTCACAGACTTCAGCTAAATCAACAGAGGCTTCGGATTCTAATATGAAATTGAAGGTGATTGCAACCCCGGCTCCAGCTTCATGTTCTCAGGTGGCTGTGGCTGAAGAAATGGGATATTTTGAAGAAGAAGGAGTAGATGTTGAAATCCAGTACGTAACTAATCTGTCTGATATGGCGTCTATTATAGCTGGTGGCGGATGCGATGCTGCATTTAATTCTTACTATACAGTTTTAACATGGATTGATTCAGGGCTTGATGTTAAGGTCATCGCTGCAAACAATGATATGGGTGGTACTCAGGCAGCAGCTATTAGAACAGATATAGAGATTAATAGTCCAAAGGATTTGGAGAATTGTAAGCTTGGTCTTGTTCCAGGTGCTGAGGTAAATGTGGCTATTATGAGAATGTGTGATGAATATGGAGTTGATTTTGATGCAATTAATAAGGTTGAAGTTCAGCCTGCAGATCAGTTATCAGCTTTTGAATCAGGTGATATTGATATTATTGCATGTTGGGAGCCTTGGTTAACAAAAGCAGAATCAATGGGAGGACGTTTTCTTCTTTCAGGAAACAAGGCAGATATAGAAGGTATTCCTTCTGATGTTGATTGGCTGACATTATATGAGACTACAGTTGTTCCTACATCTGCAGTTACTGAAAAGGCTGATGCTTTGGCAGCTATGCTTAGAGCAGTAAAGAAGGCAGAGTGTTATATTAATAGCAATCGTGATGAAGCAGTTGAAATAGTTGCTAAGGTTTGTGAAAGTGATGTAGACGAAATTGCAGGTATTATGGAAAAGAACGATTACAGATGGGGAGTAGATTCTCAGTATAAGGATACTATGTCATCACTTGAAGATTTCATGTTTGAACATAAAATTATTCAGAATGATATTGAGTTTGATGATGTACATGATTTTTCGATATTAAAGAAGGCAGTCCCTGATGCATATACATTAGATTAGTTGTTGATTATTGTATATTGGGTTGAGCCTATGGGAGGAATAGTATGACTAATAACTATGTGATTACATTTACCAGACAGTTTGGAAGTCTGGGAAGGCAGGTGGCACAAAAGGTCTCTGAGATTATGGATATAGAATACTATGATAGAGATATAGTGGAGCATGCAGCGAAGAAAATGAATCTACCATCTGGAACCGTGACTGAGGCAGAGGAGTCGGTTAAGACTTCATTATTCAATATGCAATATCCCTTGGGACTGGGTACTACAAAGATTCAAGATAAGATTTTTGAGACGCAAAAAGAATTGATTAATGAATATGTTGAAAAGGAAAACTGTATAGTGGTTGGAAGATGTGCGGATTATATTCTGAGAGATCATCCAAGAAGCTTACATGTTTACTTATATGCGTCCTATGAGGAAAGAATAGTGAATTGTGTAAATGCACTTTATCTGACAGCGGCTGAAGCAAAGAAGATGATTAAAAGTGTTGACGCAGCAAGAGCTTCTTATCACAAACACTATGCAGGATACCTGCCTGGAGCTAAAGATCATTATGATATTCAGATTAATACATCTCTTCTTGGAGTAGATGGAACTGCAGAGCTTATTGTTAATCTTGCTAATAAAAAATTTGGACTATAGAAGGGCGTCCTAATAAGAATCCCTTCAGTACTGATATAAGGAGGTAACGAGATATGAACAAGTATGATGTTATTATTTCTTCATTACCTGCCACAGAATGCAGAAAAGAGATATTTTTCAGACAAGCCGGAGATGGCTTTTTACAGGTTGAATATGGCAAAATCCCAACTGTGGAGCTGATGGATTCTTTTAGAATGCTTGCGGTAGATGCAGAAATCAGAAAGATGAATATTCCTGGTTTAATTGAGACATTACCTGGGGTTAGAACAAATCTTATACATTTTAATCCCCTGGTTATGTCTTATAAGGATTTGATAGATTATCTTACAGAAGCAGAGAATAAGATACAAAGTGTGGATGACATGGTTATTGATTCAAGGATAATAACCTTACCAATTACATTTGAGGATAGCAAAACGAAAAGTGCAGTTGAGTTATATGAGAAGTCTGTCAGAAAAGATGCTCCTAATGATATGGGTGGCTACAATCTGGAATACACGGCTCTTTGTAATGGTTGTACTGTTCAAGATATTAAGGATATGGTTAAAGGGACATATTGGTATAACAGTGGATGCGGTTTTTATCCGGGAAATGCATTCTGGTGGCCTATGGATCCAAGATGTAAGATTTGTGTTCCCAAGGCTAATCCACCTAGAACCTGGACTCCAGAAGGTGCTGTTGGAATAGGAGGTGTTTCTCTTTGTACATATCCAAGTGATTCTGGAGGAGGAAATCAGTTATTTGGAAGAACTATTCCTGTAATACAGATGAAAATGCTGCATCCTCAGTTTAAGGAATCTCCATTTCTATATAAAAGGTACGGTGATCGTATTAAATTCAGGGAAGTAGAAGAAACAGAATTAAATGATATATGTGATATGGTCAACAATGGAACTGGATATGAATATGAAATTGAGGAAGGGAAAATTGTTGTTAAGGAATATCTGGAATTTATTAATTCTAAAGAAGTAAAGGAAGGTGCGGCGGATCTTGTGAGACGTCAGCAGGAAGCTTCAAAAATAATTCCTAGAGTCTAGAGGAGGTGAAAACATGATTAAAGTTCTAAATGGTGGAATTGAGATTGTAGTTGAAGATTGGCCTGGCAGAGTTGGATATATGGGACTTGGAATGTCACCTTCAGGAGCTCTAGACAACCTTGCACTTCAGATAGGTAATATTATTGTTGGAAATGAACCCGGTGAGGCGGGAATAGAAATAACGGCTGGATATTGTTCCTTTGAGTTTACAGAGGATAAGGTTATATGTCTGACTGGAACCGATATGTCGGCAAGAGTAAATGGCGAGATAGTACCTGTATGGGAAGCCTTTAAAGTAAAAGCTGGTGATCAGATAAAGTTCGATCATTTTTCTGAACAGGGATTTAGGACTTATATTTTAATAGCAGGAGGGATTGATGTTCCGCTTTACCTAGGTAGTAAATCAACCTGTTTATTTGGGTCATATGGTGGATATGAGGGAAGAAAGTTAAAGCCAGGGGATGAGCTTATGGGATTTGAGGTGGCAGATCAGGATAAGCTGATAGGAAGAAAGGTTAATCCTAAGTATAAGCCTCAATATAAAAATACATGGGATGTAAGGTTGATTGTGGGACCTGCTTCTGTTCCAGATTATGTTTCAGAAGAGGGAATGGACTATCTGTTCTCGCATGAGCATAAGGTTAGACATGATTCTAATCGTTCTGGATATCGATTAGAAGAATTACCGTCATTTTTCTTTGCAAGGGAAAATGGTGGAGAGGGAGGAGACCATCCTTCTAACTGGATAGAATCCGGTTACAATATGTTGGGAGCTCTTAATATTAATGGTAATTTTCCAACCTTGTTAATTGGTGATGGTCCTACATTTGGAGGCCTTATGTGTTCTGCAAATATTGTATATGCAGATTTATGGAAAATAGGTCAGACAATTCCTGGAAGAGACAAGATAAGATTTATTCAGACAACACAGGAAGCTGCAGTGGAGGCAAGGATTGAGAGGATACAGATGTTAAAAAAGCCTGATTTAGTAATTGGATAGTCAGGATAGCTATGTGAAATATAATAAATGGAGGAATAAGATATGGCTTTTACATTAGAGGCGCATATGCCAGGGCTTGTAGCTAGAGTTACATGTGAAATTGGTCAGGAAGTAGAAGAAAATCAGGAGCTTGTAGTTCTTAATTGTATGAAAACGGAAATTAGTTGTTTAAGTCCTAAGGCTGGAAAGGTAAAGGAAATTCTTGTAGCTGAATGGGATGAAATGGATGTTGGAGTTCCTATGATTATATTAGATGAAATTTAAAAGAGGCGATTATTTGAAGGTATTATTGATTAACGGGAGTCCTCGGATTAAGGGCTGTACCTATACGGCCCTTAGCATTGTTGAGGAGAGCCTGAAAGAAGAAGGAATTGAAACTGAAATATTCCATATTGGTACAAAGCCTATTAGAGGATGTGTAGAATGTAAGGCATGCTGGGATAGGGGGCAATGTGTATTTGAGGATGATATTCTAAAAAAATTGTATCCTAAGGTGGCTGATGCTGATGGGTTTGTTTTTGGATCACCAGTATATTTTGCTTCTGCAAATGGTAGCATGATAGCGTTAATGGATAGATTGTTTTATACAGCTAAAGATTTATGGCTGAAACCAGCTACCTGTGTAGTTGCGGCCAGAAGAGGAGGAACAACGGCTGCGCTAGATGTATTGAATAAGTATCCTTCTAACAGAAATATGCCAATAATTTCATCGCAATATTGGAATATGGTACATGGAAATGAACCTGAAGAGGTGATGAAGGATTTTGAGGGACTGCAGACAATGCGTACTTTAGGAAAAAATATGGCTTGGATTCTTAAATGTATTAAGGCTGGTGAAAATATGGGAATTAGTAAACCCCAGATAGAAGAAAAGATTAAAACTAATTTTATCCCTTCGGAATAGAAATGAGGTGACATTATGATCAGAAAGGTTTTGATAGCAAATAGGGGAGAAATTGTAAATCGCGTAATAAGAACATGCAAGAAAATGAATATTCAGACGGTAGTTATTTATTCAGATGCTGATAAGGATGCAACATATATAGCGGAAGCTGATGAGGCATATTATATAGGACCATCTGCTCCGGTTAAAAGCTATCTGAATAAGGATGCAATCATTGACGTGATTAAAAAGTCTGGAGCAGATGCAGTACATCCTGGCTATGGATTTTTGTCAGAGTCTGCTGATTTTGCTAAAGAGGTTGCAATGACTGGTGCTATCTGGATCGGTCCTAAGCCTGAATTTTTAGAAAATATAGAATCAAAATGCTATTGTAGAAAGGTGGCTGAGAAGGCTGGTGTTCCAATTACACCTGGTACAACCAGTCCTGTCTCAAGTGTTGAGGAGATATATGATATAGCATCTGAAATTGGTCTCCCAGTACTTTTAAAATTGGATAAGGGAGGCGGAGGAAAGGGAATTGAGAAAATTAATTCTTTTGAATCTGAGGAACAGACAGAATCTATATTCTTAAATATGAAGAAGATAGGTGAGATGGCATTTGCATCAGGTGATGTGTATGTAGAAAAAGCTGTTCTAAACCCTAGACATATAGAAGTTCAATTTGTTTGTGACAATAAGGGAAATGTGGTTTGCCTTGGAGAACGCGAATGTTCAATACAGAGAAGATATCAGAAAATGATTGAGGAATCGCCTTCACCAGTGGTTACTGATAAGGACCGAGAAAGATTGTATGATTATACAAAAAGGCTTGTAAAAGCGATGAATTACACAGGAGCGGGAACGATAGAAATGCTCCGTGCTGGTAATGGTGAATATTATTTCATGGAAATAAATGCCCGACTTCAGGTGGAACATCCGGTTTCGGAATTTGTTACTGGTATTGATATAGTTGAGCAGCAGATTAAGATTGCAGACGGTTTACCATTATCATTTACACAGGATGATATTTATATTAAAGGTCATGCAATTGAATGTAGGGTAAATGCAGAGGATCCTGTATCATTTACTCCAATGCCAGGTTCTATATCAAAGATAGCATTTCCTGATGTATCAAGTGGAAATATTCGTATAGAACATGCACTTTGTGATGGTTATAGAATTACGCCATATTATGATTCTATGATATTCAAACTTATAGCCTGGGGAGATGACAGACTGACATGTGTGGAGAATATGAAGAATGCTCTTAAACAGTTTAAAATTGAAGGGGTAAATACGACTATATCAACAGATCTTAGGATTTTGGAAAATGCTCATTTTTTATCAGGTAAATTCACTACTTCATTTTTGAAAGATGAAAGGTTTATTTAATATTAGTTCAAATTAATGATAGTAATTTTATTGGGAAAGAATGTGATAATATGTTTGACAAATTATGTTATGAATATTATGAGTCTCTTGATTCTACAAATGAAAGAATTAAGGAAAGGGCAAGAAATGGAGCTGAGGAGGGACTTGTAATCAGTGCGGATAGACAGACTGCAGGAAGGGGACGGATTGGAAGGAAATGGCAGAGCCCACAAGGTGAATGTGTGGCAACTTCTATGCTTATTTATCAGAACGATATTCCTTTAGATTCAATACCATCGATTACTGTTTTATGTGGACTGGCAGTGAGAAGTGCTTTAAGTCAGCTTTATGGGATGGAATGTCTGATTAAATGGCCTAATGATATTATTTTAAATGGGAAGAAAATATGTGGAATATTAGTGGAATATGAAACCTTGAGTAATGGATTATCCTTTTTGGTGGTTGGAATTGGTGTGAATGTACATCAGAAAAGTTTTTCTGATGATCTTGCTGATAAAGCTACATCAATTGATATGGAATTATTAGATACTACCATAAGACCTGTTCATAGAAGAGAGATTGTTGAGGTGATATGGACAAGCTTTATGACCTATTATAAAGAGTTTATTTTATATAACAATTTAAGTATTTTTAAGGAAGAATATGAAAAGCATTTGGTGAATATAGGAAATAGAGTGAGAATAGAAAGGGCTGAGGCAAGTTATGATGCAATTGCCCGTGGAATATCGGATTCAGGTGGATTAATTATTTATGTGAATGGAGAGGAACAAGAAATTAGAAATTATGAAGTGTCTGTACGTGGACTTTATGGATATGTTTAATTGTTTGTATTAAAAAGCTTGTAATAGACAGGCTTTTTATTTTTATTAAGAAAATGCCTTGACAAATTCGATTTAACTAACTATTATTTAGCAAATGGGCGTTGAAGAGAAGAGTAAGGTAAAAACAGCCTACAGAGAGGTTCGTGAATTCTGAGAACGAAACCAGGAAATGCTTACCCCAAGACCACCTCGGAGCCGTTGGTGATGAATCAACCGTAGAACTACGTTACAGTTATTAATTGAGAGTCCTATATGTTTTGAGATATGTTTAATCAATATTTTAGATTAAATATGTGATATAGGAAATCGGGGTGGAACCGCGAGAATATCGTCCCCGGTGTACTTAGTAAGTACGCCGGGGTTTTTTATTTGTTAAGATATTTATAAACATGATTAAAACTTTGTTTTTGCTTATTAGTTTTAATCTATAAGTTTCATTTATTTATAAAGACACTAATTTATAATATTTTGAAAGGAGAAGCATTATGATTATCACATTAAAAGATGGATCAACAAAAGAGTATGATGTCCCTATGTCAGCCATTGATATTGCTAAGGATATCAGTGAAGGACTTGCCAGAGTTGCATGTGTTGCTGAGATTAATGGAGAGGTTAAGGATCTTAGAACCGTAATTTCTGAGGATTCTACTCTTAATATCCTTACCTTCGATAGTGAAGAGGGTAAGAAAACATTTTGGCATACAGCAAGCCATGTACTTGCTCAGGCAGTAAAGAGGCTTTATCCTGATGCTAAATGCACAATAGGACCTGCTATTGATAACGGATTCTATTATGATTTCTATATGCCTTCACTTACTAGAGATGATCTGGATAAGATTGAGGCTGAGATGAAGAAGATTGTAAAGAAGGGTGATGATGTTACCTACTTTACACTTCCAAGAGAAGAGGCTATTAAGCTTATGGAGGAAAAGGAGGAGCCTTTCAAGGTTGAACTTATTAAGGATCTTCCTGAAGGCGAAGAGATAAGCTTCTATACACAGGGTGATTTTACAGACCTTTGTGCAGGACCACATATTATGAACACTAAGGCTATTAAGTTCTTTAAGCTTACATCTTCATCAGCTGCTTATTGGCGTGGTGATGCAAACCGTGAATCACTTACACGTATTTACGGTACTGCATTTACAAAGAAGGCTGATTTAGAGGAAAGACTTGAGTATCTTGAGACAGTTAAGCTTCGTGATCATAACAGACTTGGACGAGAGCTTGAGTACTTTACAACTGTTGATGTTATCGGACAGGGACTTCCACTTATTATGCCTAAGGGAACTAAGATTATCCAGACATTACAGAGATGGATTGAGGATCTTGAGGACTATGAATGGGGTTATGTAAGAACAAAGACTCCACTTATGGCTAAGTCAAATCTTTATAAGCTTTCTGATCACTGGTTCCACTATAAGGATGGAATGTTTGTATTAAATGATGACCTTATGAGTGAAGAGGATGCAAAGGAAGATCAGAAGTTTTATAATGATCCTGCTGTTGCACTTAAAAATGCACAGGAAAATGTATATACAGATAAAAATGGAAGAGAGGTTATGGCTCTTCGTCCTATGACATGTCCATTCCAGTACTTCGTATATAAGGCTAAGCAGCATAGCTATCGTGATCTTCCATATCGTATGGGTGAAACTTCAACACTCTTTAGAAATGAAGATTCAGGTGAAATGCATGGACTTACAAGAGTAAGACAGTTTACTATTTCTGAAGGACATCTTATCTGTACACCAGAGCAGATTGCTGATGAATTTAAGAATTGTGTAAGGCTTGCTAAGCATTGTCTTACAACACTAGGACTTGAGGGAGATGTATCCTACAGAATGAGTAAGTGGGATCCTGAAAATCCTGATAAGTATCTTGGAACTGCAGAGGATTGGGACAGAGTTGAAGGTGCTATGCGTGAAATCCTGGATGACATCGGACTTGAATATGTTGAGGCTGCAGGTGAAGCTGCATTCTATGGCCCTAAGCTTGATATTCAGGCAAAGAACGTATATGGTAAGGAAGATACAATGATTACAATTCAGCTTGATATGTTCCTGTCAGAAAGATATGACATGACTTATATAGATCAGAATGGTGAGAAGAAGAGACCTTATATCATTCATAGAACTTCTATGGGATGCTACGAGAGAACACTTGCATGGCTTATCGAACACTATAACGGAAATCTTCCTACATGGTTATGTCCTGAGCAGGTTCGTATTCTTCCTATTTCTGAGAAATATATGGATTATGCTGAAGAGGTTAAGAAGGAACTTAGAAAGGCTGATGTCAAGGTTGAAATCGATTCTCGTTCCGAGAAAATTGGATATAAAATCAGAGAGGCGAGAGTTGACAGACTTCCATATATGCTGATTGTAGGTGCAAATGAAGCTGAAAGCAAAACAGTTTCTGTTCGTAAGCGTGGAGATGATGGAGACCTTGGTTCCATGGGACTTGGAGAATTTGTAGATAAGATTGCCAAGGAAATCCGTGATAAAGTTCACGAATAAAATGATTTTACTTGTTTTTTGGGGGCTGATTAGTTTGACTGATCAGCCTTTTTATATTTTGTAATCATATAATAATGATGGGGTATATTCCTTCTAGTTTACATTTATTCCTATGATTATCTTGTTTATATTTGTTTTAATGATTACCTTGTTTGTATCTATTCCTACGATTATAATGTAAAGGTAATTTTTATTTGGTTTTGAGTATTAAAGAGGTGGGAAAATGAAAAAAATTAAGGCAGTATTAATAATATTTTTTTCAATGATGTTTTTTTTGGCGTCTTTTGTTGGTATTAATGCAGAAGCGGCAGAAAGTAATGATGATAATAGAAAAGCAGAACATGGTATACCTGTTCTATATTTTGATATAGATGAAAGCAAGGGTACTATACAGGCTATGAATTCTAGTCCTGATCATAGTGCTGAGTGCTATGGAAGTGTCAGTATAAAGGTTCCGCAGGGTTATACCTCTGAATATACTGATGAAGAAATTAAAGACATGGATGATCTTAAGCTTGAATATGTTAGAGGGCGAGGTACATCCTCCTGGTTTATTCCTGATAAAAAGCCATATAAGGTAAAGCTTGATAAGGGTGTTGATCTTTTTGGTATGGGTAAGAATAAACACTGGGTTCTTCTTGCAAATGCACTTGATTCAACAAATTTGAGGAATAAAGTTACTTATTGGATTGGTCAGGAAATGGGAATGGATTATGTAAGTAAGTCTATTCCTGTTGAAGTCGTAATGAATGGCGAATACTATGGTTTATATTATCTTACTGAGCAGGTAAGGGTAGGAAAGACCAGAGTAAATATAGATGAACTTAAGGAAAAGGATGATTCTCAGGATAAGATAAGTGGTGGTTATCTTCTTGCTATGGACCCGGATAATCAGTCGGTAACAGATGAGATGTTTACAACCACAAGGGATGTAAAATTCGAATATGATACACCAGATTTTCTGGAATATTCTAATGATGTCCAGAGAAATTATATATGTAATTATCTGCAGAAAACAGAAAATGCTATCTTTGGTCAGGATTTCAAAGATGAGAATGGCGTGAGCTACAAGGATTATATGGATCTTCAGTCGGCTGTAGATTATTGGCTTATACAGCAATTTACCCGTAATGGTGATGGATTTAGGACATCAAGTACATATCTATATAAAAAGAGAGATGGGAAGCTTTATTGGGGACCTATATGGGATTTTGATGTTTCAACTTATGGCGATCTGTCTCAGGAATTTGCAGATACAGAGGGCTTCAATCCTTCTATGGTCTGGTTTGAACGAATGAAGAAGGATGAGGATTTTGTTTCTCTTGTAAAAGAAAGATGGAATCTGATGTATGAAAAACTTTTAGAATTAACTGCAACAGATGGACCTATCGATGTACACTATAATGCTATAAAGGTTGCAGAAAAGTATAATGCAGAAAAATGGTCATCCGATGCCGGAACCGGTACATTTGCCGGAGATGTAGAAGTACTTAAGCTATGGATTGATAAGAGAAGGGAATGGATTAATAATAATCTTGATAAAGCCTTTGACCTTTTCCCTATTTATGAATATCAGTGGATTGATGGACAATGGTATGACATTAATGGAAGTGATTATTACCAGGCGAAAGGGTCTTGGAAGCAGAATGATAAGGGCTGGTGGTTTGAGGATTCTAGTGGCTGGTATGCAAAAAATGGCTGGTATAAAATAGATTTTACCTGGTATTACTTTGATCAAAATGGTTATATGGTATCTGATTCCTGGAAGGATGGATATTATCTTAGTAAGGATGGCGGGCTAAAGGACTTTGCCAAGGGTCAGTGGAAGAAGAATGATACTGGTTGGTATTATGAAGATAGTCTTAATTGGTATCCGGTGGACTGCTGGCAGAAAATAGATGAAAGCTGGTATTATTTTAATTCCAATGGTTATTGGGAAGAGTAATACTTGTAGTTAGAATAAATAAAGCTTGCAAATATTTTGAATAGATAACATAATGGCTCTATTGCAAAATTGGTTAAATCATATTTTATTGATTTATAAAATTGATTTTACTTTTGGAGTCTTTATAATACTTGATAAAAAAGTTATTTGATTTAATAAAAATAACAAATAAATATTTATAAATAAAAGAGGGAAAAAAATGGACGAATTTAATCAAAACACTAATCAGGGTTATTCGCAGGAAGGTTATGGTCAGCCACAGCAGGGATACGGCCAGCCACAGCAGCCAGATTATGGTCAGCCACAGCAGCCAGATTATGGTCAGCCACAGCAGGGATACGGCCAACCACAGCAGCCAGGATACGGTCAGCCACAGCAGCCAGGATACGGTCAGCCACAGCAGGGATACGGTCAGCCACAGCAGCCAGGATACGGTCAGCCACAGCAGGAATACGGTCAGCCACAGCAGGGATACGGCCAGCCACAGCAGGGATATGGTCAGCCACAGCAGCCAGGATATGGTCAACCACAGCAATCGATACCTCAACCCCAGCAATTAAAGGGGCCTCAGGGACCAGGTGGAAATGGTGGTAAGAAAAAGGGACCTATTGGTCTAATAATAGGAATAGCTGTTCTGGCTCTTCTGATAATCATTGGAATAATAGTTCTTGTTGGAAAGCTCTTTAATATAAAATTTGAAAATGGATATACAAGTTCAGATGAAGTGATAGAAAAGGTATTTCAAGCTTTGAATGATGGAGATAAAGATGATTTCTTTAAGTGTTTCCCGGATGAAAAGTATTTAACTGGTAAGGAAAGCCTTGAAACTGCATTTACAACAATTGTTGATGACAATGATATAACTTTTGATATAGATTCTATTGAGGTTCTTAATGAAGAAGCTATGTCTAAAGAAGAAATTAAAAGAAGTATACATGGTATAAAGGTAGAGGAAGGACTGAGTAAAAGAATTAAGATAGTAGCCACTCAAAAAGTAGGCGATGTAACTGGAGATTTCTCACAGGAATATGACCTTAATATGGTAAAGGTTAAGGATCATTGGGTGCTTCTTTTGTTTGAATCAGACCTCGACTCAGTAGAAGTTATATCTTCAGAGGAAGCAACTACAGAAGAAGTTACAACAGAAGCTACAACAGAAGCAACAACAGAAGCAACAACAGAAGCTACAACAGAAGCTACAACGGAGGCAACCACAGAAGCCGCTACAGAGGCTGCATCAGCGACGGATGCTTCTGTTAATACTCCAGCTGATTTATCAGATGACATTTACTCAGAGCAGATTTCTATAGATGGAGTTGTGTATCATCTTCCATTTGCTTATTCATTAATAGCAGATAAGTATACATTTGATCTCGCAGATTATGGTGAAGATGAAAGCTATTCATTAGATTCAAATTCATATATTATCAGTACTGTAAATCTTGAAAATCCAAATTTCGATGAGGATTTTGATTTCTATGTTGGCTTTATGAATAATAGCGGATCATCATTACCTATAAAAGAAACAGATGTATGGAATATTGATTTCGATATAGCATGGTGTGAAACTGAAAATTATCCTGAGGTTATTCTTCCTAAGGGAATTACCTGGGGATCTACAATAGATGAGATTAAGGCTGCATATGGTGAACCTACTAGTGATCCTTATTATGCTGACAGTCTTAAATATTGGGAATATAGATATGAAGATGAAGAATATGACTATAGTTTAACATTAACTATTTATGAAGATGGTGGCCTTAAGGGTATAGATATAAAGAGCTATAAGAACGATTAATAATTAGAATATATCTCCTCTAAGTTTTAAACTTGGAGGAGATTTTTTTGTGCAAAAATTTTTTCGCTGGCTTAATTATAATAAATATATCTTAAAAAAATCTTTTATTAGGAGGATTAATGATATGTTTAGAGGAAAGCCCTCAGGAAGAATATTAATAATAATTGGGATAATATTAGCTGCTTTTGTTATAGCTTTAATTATTATTGGATTATGTAATAAGACAACGGTCAATAATGCTTTTTTTTCGAATTTAATCCAAAATATAAAATATTGGTTTGCTTATTCATTGGCATTATGGATATTTGTATTTATTCCGTTGAGAAGATTATTTGGGAGATGGGTGGTGAGATTCGGTTTTTTTGCTTCAGGCATTTTAGTAGCATTAGCATATATGATTCCTGCTGTTAGTACATATATTATTGCCGCGGTTATTATGATTCTGTTATTTAGATTTGTTCTTGGTAAACTCTTTTAAGGCTTGGATTTGATAATTCTTGAATGCTGATTTAATATCTTTGTGGTATACTTACACTTGATTTTTGGCTTTACATGTTATAGCATTTAGAAATTATAGGTGGCTAAATATGCTGCGTTAAAGATTTATTTAAATTTTTTGGAGGAAAAAACATGGCTGGAATTATTGAACCACGCACACTTTCAGGATTTATGGAATTATTACCACAGGATCAGGTTGTTTTTGAAAAAATAAAGAATCAGCTTGAGAAAATATATTTGCAATATGGATTCTATCCTCTTGATACTCCGATTTTAGAGGATAGCAGAATACTTCTTGCAAAGGCCGGAGGTGAGACCGAGAAACAGATTTATAGATTTACTAAGGGAGATACAGATCTTACTATGAGATTTGATCTTACTGTTCCTCTCGCTAAATATGTGGCTAAGAATTATTCTGACCTTACATTTCCTTTCAGAAGATATCAGATTGGAAAGGTTTATAGGGGAGAGCGTGCACAGAGAGGAAGATTCAGAGAGTTTTATCAGGCAGATATAGATATCATTGGAGATGGTAAGCTTAGTATAATAAATGATGCTGAGATTCCAAGTATTATTTATTCTATATTTACTGGTATAGGAATTGACGAATTTATTATACATATTAATAACCGTAAGGTCTTAAATGGTCTGTTTTCACTTTTGAATATAAAGGATTATTCAGCTGATATCATGAGAACTATCGATAAGATTGAGAAGATAGGAAGAGAAAATGTTAAGGCTGAGATTTTGGATATGGGTGTAAGTGAAGATGCAATTGATAAGATATTAGAGACTATTACATTTAAGGGAAGCAAAGAGGATATACTTAATTATCTTGGACAGTTTACAGGAAAGGATGAGACCTTTGATACAGGTCTGGAAGAGCTTACATCTGTTGTAAATAATATAAAGGGCTTTGGTGTTCCTGATGAATATGTCATGATTGATCTTGCTATTGCCCGTGGTCTTGATTATTATACTGGAACCGTTTACGAGACATTTATCACAGGACATCCTGAATATGGCAGTGTCTGCAGTGGTGGAAGATATGATAATCTGGCTGAATATTATACTAAGAAGTCCCTTCCTGGAGTTGGAATATCGATTGGTCTTACAAGACTTTTCCATGTTCTTTCAGATAATGGTTTCCTTAATAGAAAACACGAGAATCCAATCGATGTTCTTGTAATTCCTGTATCTGATCAGGTTGAAAATGCATTAACTGTTGCTACAGCTTTTAGAGCTGCTGGTATCAATACCGCAGTTTATACTGAGACAGCTAAGCTTAAGAAAAAATTGACATACGCAAATAAGCTGGCTATTCCTTTCTCGGTATTTATAAATGAAGAAAGTGCTGAGAATGTAGAGCTTAAGAATATGGAATCTGGTGATCAGGTTACAATTTCAGTTGACGAGGCTATTTCTCAGATTCTTGCTGCAAAGGCTGAGCTTGGCAAAGAAAAGTTTGTTGAGATGAAAAAATAAATTTGAAAAAATAAATTTGAAAAAATAGATTTGAAAAAATAGATTTGAATTAGATTATTTAAAAATATTTGAATAATTGGATTTGATAAGCAGATTTAAATAAGGAGATTTAAAATGGTTGTAAGAGAAGAAGTTAGGAAAATGAAAAGTGTGGCGCCTCTTGTAGCCGGTCTTAGTAATGAAAAAAGATGTAATGCCCTTATTCTTATAGCAGATAGACTTGAAGAAAAGAAGGAAGAAATATTCATAGAGAATAAGAAGGATCTGGATTTTGCGGCTCAAAATGGGGTTGCTGAGTCTATTGTTAAGAGGCTTAAGTTTGATGAGGGTAAGCTTAGAGATGTGGTAGCCGGAATTAAGCAGCTTATAAGTCTTGAGGATCCTATTGGAAAGCTTACTCTTCATAGAGAATTGGATACTGATCTTATTCTGAAGCGTATTACATGTCCTATTGGAGTTATTGGTATCATCTTCGAAGCCAGACCTGATGCTCTTGTTCAGATTTCGACACTTTGTATCAGAAGTGGAAATTGCCCTGTATTAAAGGGAGGTAAGGAGACTACCAATACTAATCGAATTCTCTTTAATATTATATATGAAGCTGTTTTAGAGGCTGGCTTTCCAGAGGGATGTATGCTTGCAGTTGAGCAGCATAATGAGATAGATGAGCTTCTTAAGTGTGAGGGACTGGTTGATCTTCTTATACCAAGAGGTTCGAATGCATTTGTCAGATATATAATGGATAATACGCATATTCCTGTAATGGGACATGCTGATGGAATATGTCATATTTATGTGGATGAATGGGCCGATATTGATACAGCTATCAAGGTTATACTTGATGCAAAGACACAATATACAGCTGCTTGTAATGCAGTTGAGACATTACTTATAAATAGAAACCAGCTGCTTATAAAGAATTTTATTCCTCGTCTTATTGAAGCCCTTGCAGAAAATGGAATTAAGCTTAGGGGTACTAGTGAGATTACAGCTTTAGCTGATGAATTTTATAAGAATCATCCTGTAAATACAGAAGCTGATAATAGTGAAAATGTTAATCAAAAGCTTGATTATGAAACTATAGATGAATCAGAATTCAAGGAATATCTTTCACTGATAGTTTCAGCCAGATTTGTAGATAATCTGGATGAGGCTGCAGATTTTATTAATCAGCATGGTTCCCATCACACAGATTGTATAATTACCTCTAGTGATGATAATGCTGACAGATTTATGCAGCTGGTTGATTCAGCAGGAGTTTATAGAAATTGTTCTACTAGATTTGCTGATGGATTCAGATACGGATTTGGAGCTGAGGTTGGAATAAGTACAAGCAAGATTCATGCAAGAGGTCCTGTTGGACTCGAGGGTCTTGTAACATATAAATATATGCTTACCGGACGTGGCCATATTGTAGGAGAATATGCAAGTGGTCAGAAGAGTTTTCACCATAAGGATTTATTATAAAGATTATATACAAAATAATTTAATGATAATTTAACAGAAATATTAAGGATAAAAATAGGGGACCAGCTTTATAGAAGCTGGTCCTCATCACTTTCTATGTAGGATACAATATTCTCAACCGGACAGTTGAATATACGACATAGGTCATTTATGGTTGTGGTGCTCATAGGCATGTCATGTCTTAATTTCTGTATTGTTGAGCTTGATATTTTGTGATAGGAAATAAGAGAATAAGTACTTTCATTGGATTCCTTAAGGGTCTTCCAAAATGGTTTGTAACAAATCATAATATACCTCTTTTAAATTTATAATCCCATACTATAGTTTTTTATGTTTATCATTAAAAGATTAACTGTTCCCCATTTGAATCATATAAAATCTTATTTAACCCCCACTTTTAGTAACCCTGTTTTCCTTTTTTTTTCGCCCCCTTTGCCCCTGTGATATTTGCGCCATGCTAACAAGGTGCTTGGTCATTTTAAGGGACTTGATATTAAATTAATATGCTCGAAAAAACAACTATATAAAAAATGACTAAAACGGAATTGCAAATAAAAATATGATTTTTGCAAAACAATTAAATGATTAATACAAATATAGTATTGATGTTAGCGGTAAAAAATATTAGAATTTGTAATTTATTTTCCTGTTTTGTCATCATACAGCTTTTATTATTTTATGAATATGTTTAATAATTTGATTCTAAACTACTTGTATATAAAGATACTTAAGAAATCATAAAGAAACATTGTAAGATCCCATCATTTACTAAAAAATAAGGTCGTTCACTAAGAAATAATGTCGTTCACTAAATTAAAATGGCAATTCACGACAAATTTGTTATAATGTTATCTTTATTAAGGTAATCTTAAGAAAAATTTTAAGTTTTATGTATAGAATGCAAAAGTACTGTATGATATTATAATCGAGGTACTGAAAAGTAACTTTCAGTGAAGGGACTTTGCAATATTTTAACTAATGTGAAAGGATGGAACATGGACAAGGACGTTGAAAACACAAGTAAAGTAGAAACTCAGGAGACTTCAGAACCAAAGCTTAGCTGGGAAGAAAAGTATGGTAAAAAAGGAAAAAACGGTAAAAAGAAGAAGGCAAAGCCTGGGGTTGTAATTGCAATAGTTGCAGCTGTTCTTATTGTTTTGGGTCTTGTTGTTGTATGGGGCTATCGTACATACACGAATGCAATGCAGTCTGTTCAGGAAGCTATGGGTGATGGAACAGTGGTAGAAGCCTATGGACCTCAGGATATGACAGCTTATATCGATGTTAATGGTGTAGTAGAAAGTGATAATGTTGAAACTGTTACAACTGAACTCACATATGCCGTAAAGGAAATAAAGGTTGAAGTGGGAGACCATGTAAAGAAGGGCGATGTTGTAGCGGTTATAGATTCTGAAGGTATTGAAAGACAAATAGAGGATCTTGAGGCTCAGGCTTCTGATGCTGAAAGAATTAAGGCTAAGGAACTTGAGACTGCAAGACATAGTCTTAATAATGCATCAAATGCTCAGAGTCAGACTATGGATGCTGCAAATAAGAGTATTAGCGAGGCAAAGAAGGCATTTGAAGATGCAGATACAGATTATTATGACAAGCTTGATGCATATAATGATGCCTGGAATACAGTTGCTGAGTATGCTACAAGTACAGATGCTATAGAGAGTAATCCTGCAGTTTCATCTGCAAAGGCTTCTCTGGATGCAGCAGAAGAAATGTGGTATGTAAAGCAGTATGCTTATGATCAGGCTACAAGCAATTATTCAGACACTGCAACATCTGCTTCAAGCACATATCAGTCTGCTAAGGATTCTTATGATATGACACAGATAAGTAATACATCTTCTTATTCAGCAACAGCATCACAGCTTGCTGACCTTTATGAAAAGAAGGGCGATACAGTTATAATTGCCCAATCAAGTGGAATAGTTACATCAATAAATGCAGTTGTAGGTCTTCCTGTAACAGGTTCAATCATGACAATTCAGGATGATGAGAATCTTGTAATAAATGTAGGTATCAAGGAAAAAGATATATTTTCAGTAAAAGAGGGAATGACTGTTGAGTTTTCCAATAATCAGCTTGAAAATGTAACTGGTAAGGGTCTGGTTACAAAGGTTAATACATTTGCAGTACCAGATACATCTTCAGTATCTGCAGTTAAAAGTGTTAATACAGCGGCACTAGATAATACATTTAATGCAAAGCTTTCTATTACTGAGAAGAATGATATTCTTATTGGAATGAAGCTCAAGGGACGTATTTCAACTGGAGAAGAGTCCAGAGTTAATGCAGTTCCTTATACAGCTATTCTTGCTGATGAAGATGGTGAGTATGTATATGTAGCTGAGGAAGTGCAAAATGGTATGTACTCAGTAGTCAGAAAGAGTGTTGAAAAAGGTATGAGTGGAGATTACTATGTGGAAATAACAGGTGGAGATCTTGTTGAAGGCGATAAGGTAATTTGTTATCCAAATACTGTAATGGAAGGCGGAATAGTAACTATAACTGAGTAAAGGATGTGTGCATTTATGAATAAAGTAATCGAGATGCAGCACATCAATAAGAAATACTACGAAGGTAAAGAAAATGAGCTGCATATACTTCACGATATAGATTTTACCGTAAACAATGGTGAGTTTGTATCACTGGTAGGTGAATCCGGATCTGGTAAATCTACCATGATGAATATAATAGGCGCTTTAGACAGACCTACCTCAGGAAATTATTATCTGGCAGGAGAAGATATCTCTAGTCTTGATGATGATCGTCTTAGTGAAATAAGAAACAGAGAAATAGGATTTGTCTTCCAGAGCGCATATATGATTCCACGTATTTCAGCGGTGGAAAATGTGGAAGTGCCTCTTATGTATGCTGGAGTATCCAGAAAACAGAGGAGGGAAAAGGCTATGGATCTGCTGGAAATGGTAGGTATGGGCAAAAGATATAAACATAAGGCTAATGAACTATCGGGTGGACAGAATCAGAGGGTGGCGATAGCCAGGGCTTTGGCCTGTGACCCATCAATAATTCTTGCGGATGAACCTACTGGAGCTCTGGACTCTAAAACAGGACATCTGATAATGGATATATTTCACAGGCTTCATGAGGAACAGCATAAGACTATAGTTCTTATTACACATAGTAAGGAGCTGGCTCAGGAAACTGAAAGAATTATAACAATTAGTGATGGATTTATAGTAAGTGATGAACAGAATATATCGAGGGGAGGGATCAACTAATGAATTTTGCAGAAAATCTCCGCCTGGCATGGTCTTGTGTAAAGTCCAATAAAATGCGTTCTATCCTGACTATGCTTGGTATAATAATCGGTATAAGTGCGGTTATTACTATTTCAACTCTTGGTTCATCTCTGAGACAGACTATATCAGGTACTTATTCAGATATGATGAGTACCAATCAGCTTGCATTTTTCTGGGCGTCATATTCAGATGAAGTGGAAGAAGAACCATGTCAATTTGATCTTGAGACTACCTATGAATTTAAAAAAGCATTTGCTGATCAGATTTCATCGGTAATGCTCCAGGAAAATGTGGGAACAGCTACATATCACTATGATGATCAAACGAAGGATGTTAATGTTATAGGAATGTCTGAGGGTTATCTGGAGACAAATAAATACGAAATTATTATGGGACGAGATGTGGAATATGGTGACAGCTTTAGTAATAAGAAGGTTTGTGTCGTATCAGATAATTTTGTAAAATATGCTCTTGGTGGTATGGAAAATCCTATAGGCCAGAGATTGGAATTTGAAGTTTCTGATAACACAATGACAGCTTATATAATAGGCGTATATAAGATGTCGGATAAGGCTACAAAGCTTACTGGACAGGCAAAGGTTTCTGAAAAAGATCAGGTAACAGATATGGTTATTCCTGTTTCTTATGCCTGGGATTTTTTGGAGGTTCCTGAAGATATAAGAAGTAATTATTACCTTTACGTTAATGCAAATAACGGAGTTGACAGTGAAGAACTTATGGAAAATATTAAAACATATTTCGAGTCAAAAAAGTCTCCTGAAAGTTCGTATTTCCTTTATGTCGAGAGCTTGGAGCAGCAGCTTAAGATGATAAGTAATGTTTTGGATGTAATTACTATTATCATATCCATTATTGCAGCTATATCCCTTATAGTAGGTGGTATAGGAGTAATGAATATCATGCTGGTATCCGTTGTGGAACGTACTAAGGAAATAGGTATAAGAAAGGCTCTTGGTGCTAAAAATAAGGTTATAGAGGCTCAGTTTCTGGTGGAATCAGTTCTTATTTGTGCTATTGGTGGTATTGTAGGAATTCTTTCTGGCTTACTAAATGGTGGAATTATTGCTGCGGTGGCTAAGGCGATAGTATCGCGGTCAGAGGAATTTAATTTCCTTTCTGTAAATGTAAGCCCTCCAGTGACTATGATAATTGTTGCATTCCTGTTTTCTACACTTGTAGGTATAGTATTTGGATTATATCCTGCAAGAAGGGCTGCAAGACTTTCACCAATTGATGCTCTTAGATATGAGTAAAATATCATACAATTGTATACTTGAAATTATTATTTGATTTAGATTCCTGTCTTGCGAATATTGTGAGGCAGGAATTATTATTTTATATGGATTTGATGTTTTCTTTATGTTGACAAGTTATTTTCTATATTGTATGTTTGAAAATAATTACAAAGGTTGAGGAGTATAATTATGATATTTGATAAAATAATTGAATTACTTGTAGATTTTTCTATACAGCCACAGGATATTACTATGGAAACTTCTTTTAAGGATGATCTGGCTATTGATTCCCTGGAGCTTTATAATCTTGTTATGGCTCTTGAGGAAGAATTCAATATTGAAATGCCAGAGGAAAGAACTGGAGAGATTGAGACCATAGAGGATTTAATTCGTGTCCTTAAAGAGCTTGGTGTAGAGGAATAAAAGATTTAATTCGTGTCCTTAAAGAACCAGGTTTTAAGGAATAAAAACTTTGAAAATCAGATTATAATAAAAGGGCCAGTCTATAAGTGTAGACTGGCTCTTTTTTGAAGAATCGATAGGGAATATTTCAAAAAGTTTTTTAAACTATTTTGAATATGGTTTTGGATTAGAATTGCCCCACGGGTTAAATGGGGCAATTCAGTATCAAAGGAGTTTATCATTAGTTAGATTTGCCTAACTGACATGTATAATACAATTTTTTTATTCGTTTGTCAATAGAAATACTTGCCTTTTGGGTTAAATTATGCTAACATTTGTTAAGATTTCAAATGTAGAATTAACATTTGTTTATAATATGTAAGTAGGATAAAGAATAATTAATTTGGGAGGAAGGTAAAGTGACAATGGAGATTCATCAGTCTGCAGAGGATTATCTTGAGGCTATACTAATGATTAAGGAAAAAAAAGGTTATGTAAGGTCTATAGATATAGCAAATCAGTTGGAGGTTTCAAAACCAAGTGTAAGCTATGCAACTAAGAGGCTTCGCGAAAATGGATATATATCATTTAATGAAGATGGAATGATATCACTTACAGAATCTGGTTTTGAGATTGCAGACAAGATTTATACAAGACATAAGGTTCTGACTTCTATATTTAAAAAACTTGGGGTTGATGATAATATTGCAGCAGAAGACGCATGTAAGATTGAACATGATTTGGATCCTCAGACATTTGATGCTATACGTAAGTATGCTAAAGAGCATGGTCTTTGTGAATAAATTGATTAAAATTAGTTAGAATATGAAATCATATATTTAATAAGTAAATCATATATTTAATAAGTAAATTATATTTATTTGAATAATTCAATAAATTATAAAAAGACGTTTCCAGTTTGAATGGAAGCGTCTTTCTTTTTGTTAAAGGTTAAATGGCATCCTGCCTGAAGTAATCAGGTGTATATTTTTCGACCTTTATACCACCCTTGGTATTGCCGGATTCAAATACATATGCTGTATTTAGTGCCATATTAAGTACGTTGTAATATGGGATATTTAATTTTTCGCCTATATATTTTGCAGTCTCAACCTCTGGAGTTCCAAGGAAGAGCATGTGGTCGCAGTTAGCCATAATAGTGTTGGATTCGTAGGTTGTATAATTTTCGTTCAGCTGTGATACAGACTGAAGTATAATGCTGACGCTGATTTCACGGGATCTTATTACAGAAATAAGCTTAGAAAAATTAGGAATAACTGTGTTGGTTGCAAAATCATCCAGTATGAATCTTACAGGAACCTTCAGTCTATGGTCTGGAAGGGAATCCGCATAATTAATAATCTTATTCATGGCCTGGGAATAGAATATATTTACTATTTTGTCACTGGATCTGTCACTGTCGCTGACATTGAGGAAAAGTGCTATTTTTTCTTTTCCGAGATCCGTAAAATCAAAATCGCTTTTAGAGCTATATATATAACGGGACTCCTTGATATCAAAACCTACAATGGAAGTTGCTACAACTATCATGATGCAGGAATAGGTTTTTTCTGCCTGGGATACTGTCTTAAACAATTTGTATCTTGTAACCGCGAAGCTGTTTGGAGATTCCGATTCCAGTTCATCAAAAATCGAATCTGTGAATTTGCTATTGGAACATTCAGAAATTAATTCTATAAGTTTTTCAGGAGTATGATCACTATCTGGTGTTGCTTCAAGAAGAAAAGAAATAAGAGCAGTAAGGAATATCTGAGCGCTTCTTGGCCAGAAGGGATCTTTTTCATCAGGCTTAACAGGACAGAGATTTTCTGCTATAGTGGAAATATCCTGATTGTTATAGGTATTTGTTTCTTTGTCGTAAGTGATAAAGTCAAAGGGATTATAATGATTGGAATTGGTTCTTCCCATAAAATCAATTTTTAAAACCTTGTAGCCGGCTTGTTTAAGTTCATTGGCATGTCTGTCATATAGGCAGTTCTTTGTATCGGAAATAATCATGCTGCCGCATTTCTGGGATATAAGTGGGTCCACATAACCGGTGGTCTTGCCTCGTCCTGAAGCGCCGATTATAAGGTCATTATTATTAAGACCTGTTATATGTGAATTGTTATTAACAAAGAAATCCTTTGCCAGCATACGGTATTCCGGACTGCTCATATTGGGTTTGGAGTTGCTTTCTAGAATCTTATCAAGGGGCTTTGTTTTTTTGCTTTGAACTTTTGGGGTTCTTGACTTTGTTTCCTTATTCTGAACTTTTGGGGTTCTTGACTTTGTTTCCTGGCCCTTTGTTTTTTGGGGTGTTGAAGTATTAGTATTCATAGTTTTATACCTTTCTTACATAAATTATTAAGCTTTATTGATATTTGTTTTGAGGTAAACCTAAATTATATGCATTTAGAACTCGGTGATTATTTCTGTCGCCAGACCGAATTCCAGTGCTTCCTCTGCATTGAAATATGAGTCTCCCTTGGTTTTGGAGTAAACAGTGCGAAGGGGTTTTCCAGTTCTTTCAGCTATTATTCTGGCCAGTTCTTCTCTGGTTTTCATGAGATTTTCTAAAGTATCCTGAACCGCCAGAGCCTTTGACGGTGTATTTCCAAGGGTAACAGATGGATCATGAATCATAATCTGGGAATGCTTTGTCATACATCTTTTATCTCCTGCCAAAAAAATGATGGATCCCATGCTGGCTGCAATTCCTATACAGACTGTTTTTACGGGAGACTTTGCCATTCGGATAATGTCATAGAAAACAAGACCTGAGGTAACTTCTCCGCCGGGTGAGGTGATATAGAGTGTTATCTCTTTGCCTGGGTCAATACGGTCCAGGTACATAAAACGTTTAATCATTTCCGACATGGTTTCACTGTCTACACCGTCAGAAAGAACTAACTCTCTGTTAGAAAACATATAATCATCAACTGAATAAATCTGTTTTCCGCTATTTGTTGTTTCAAGAATATTAACTGGTTTCATACTTTTCTCTCCTTAAATAAGTAATATGTATATTTTTATCTAAGCTTTTTATTTTATCCTCGCTAAGCATGGGGATTACACCGATGATAAAGACCAATCTTTTTATGTATATGCATTCATCGGATGGGGAAAGCTTGTTTGGGATCTGATTTGGGATCTGATTTGGAATCTGATTTAGAACTTCTTTATCCATATATTTACGTAGATCTTTTTTTTCTGTTTCGATAAAGTTCTTAATATATTTATCATTATTGTATAAATCCTTAGGCCAATTATCCGATCTATTATATAAGAAGAAATCAATGTAGCTTATTGCCTCGGCTAAAGTGATATTATCAGAGGTATTATCAAAGCTTTTATCAGTTAGGTTCTCAAAATAATAGGTTTGGAGTATTTTTATAAATATGTTAATGCCATTAATTTCTGATTCATAAAAAAATAGGGCATCTGGGGTTTTTTTATCAAGATATTTAAGTATCTGATCAAAACTTGTGTTCATTATCCTTTGGAGGCAGAAGGTGTATTTTCTTAATAAATATATTTTTTCAAATGTTTTGTTAGGAATAATAGAAGCTGAATTTTTTCCTGCCTTAAAACTTGCAGCTTTCTTTATTTTATTTTTTTGAATTATACTATCCAGACTTTGGGGTAAATTATTATTGATAAAACTATTTGGCTGCTTTTTTTTCATGTTATTCTGTTCAGCTTTTTGAATGTTGGCTATATATTTACTGATGAAGTAAATGATTTTGCTTATTTCATTAAAATTATCATCCAGCCAATTGTTTGTAATAAGGTCATTCAGCGATTTATCCCAACTTGGAATATCAGATGGATTTTTAAGTAGGATACTTAAATTATAATCTGTAATTTCATTAAAATATTTATCAAGTACCGGCGGTCTGCTTATTTTGTTAGAGTGATAGTTGGTGATTATTTCATCCAGACTGATGGGGGTCGCCGTGTTATAAGTACTCATATCAGTGTCCTCCTATTTTATAAGAAAATAGTTTTATTTTTTGACTATGGCTAAAACCAAAACATATTTGAATGTCTACATATTATTTAGCTCAAAAAAATATAAAAAAAAGTGTCCTGGTAGTTTAAAAATATTTATGGATGGTAATTTTTTTCTGGGATTATTATTGAAAGTGGTTAGGTGTAAATATATAATTTTGTTTATGGGGTTATAAGTGAAATATATTTGTTGCGCTTTTGTTATTAGCCTTAGTATAAAATGTGCATCAATATGAATAAGTAAAAAAAAGAAATTTAAATTCTTATGGGAGGGTATTATGCCAAAGAAAAAACATAGCCGTGAGGAAAAAGCAGACTACAAGAAAAAAATGTCCCAGTTTATTCTTTTTAGTGATCATAAATATGATGAAATCACTTCCATCTATGGCCCTAATGGTAAATTGGAAGATATGTATGGAAAAGAAAATAAAGATAAATATGATGGGATAGAAATTAATGTACCAAATAATATGGATATAAATGAGTGTACTGGTATTATTTTGGGAGCTATGATTGATCCTAATGGTTTAGATGCAGATAATATATCTATGGGGAATAAACTATCTAAAAATGAAAAAATTGAAGGGCATCAGATGCTGATAATTGAAAATATCAATTCTGATAATAACCCTAATAGGACAAAAAATGTAGTTCCACTTTTGATTGAAAGAAAGAAGGTGGCCAGTAAAGCAATAAATTATTTTTCCAGAACTGGAAAAAATGTGGGGGTAAGTCCACTTGCTAAAAATATGGTTGATCATGGAAGCGGTCTGGCAACTTCATGTATTCCATTTAATCCAAGGAATTCATTTTCTAAAAATTTGTTTAGTAAAAGGAATATGTCTATATACCTGGCTAATCATGTGTATGGAAAAAAATTTGGAACATTAATGGATGAAAATAAGAAGATACAATATAAGAAACTTATTAACGTAAAAAAACAGATGGATGCAGCCGAAAAAGCTGGAAGAATTAAGGCGGAGCTTCTAAATTCTAATAATATTATTCCGGGTTCAAAAGATAGAAAGAGGCTTGTTGAAGAATTGATGTTTAATCAACTTCTGGCTGCTACATCATGTGCTGCAATGGAAGAAATTAATAAGAAAGATAGTAATCTGCTTGACTCTATATTAAAGAAACATGGTATTACTGGCTCTAACTTTGAAAACAATGAGTATGACGGAGACTATCGAAAACTTAATAATAATAATGAGTATAGTGTTGCTGAAAGAGAATTGAAGGAAACTATATTAGCTGCATATCGAGAAAATACCATTACTGATATAGAAGCAATTTTGTCAGATGAAAATGGTATTGAAAAGTTAAAAAATGCTTATAAGAAGGCAATTGAAGGATCTTCCTTATATAAGGAAATGGTTAATGCTTCCAATGAAGATTTATTAGACTTAGTTATGAACTTTGATAATGAATCAAGAAAAGGACTCAATATGTTTGAGGGCGTTGATTTAAAAAATGCTGCTGAACCATATAATAATGAAAAAAAGTCTACTTTAGAATCCATAATTAAGAAAGAAACGGAAAAGATTTCTGAAGCTATAGTTAATGCTAATGTTGAATTAAATGGAGAAGAATGTGGAATTGATGATTTTGGTAATCAACAATTTATAAATAATGCATTAATAATTAATGATCTATATGACGATTTGGATAATCTTACAGGAATTAGAGGAAGTGGACAGAATTTTAAGGATTTACAAAAGAGTCTTGGAAACTTCAAAGATTATACAAATATGTTAAAGGATACAGAGGCGGGTAATAGTTTTACAAAACAGCAATATGATGAATATATAAGACGAGGAAAAGAAGTCTTAAGGCTTACGGATAAGTATCTTGATAATAAAGTTATAAACAGTGATTATGCTCAGACAAGATTTAATGGAGTAGCTGACTTTAAGAGGAAGTTTGCGACAAATCTTAAGATGTTTGAGAATACTTATACTGGGTTATCGGCAAATCAAAAAGAAGCAATTGATGATTATAATAAAAAATTAGAAGAAAAATGTGATGATGCTTATAAGCAAATTGATTACTATAGAGTGCATAGAAAACCGTATGATCCTTTTACGAAGGGTAAGAATCCTCCTGGAACCCAAATTAATTCTCCGGAAGGATATTCGGTCACTAGAAATGCTGTCTATTCTATAGCAATCATGGCTTTAGCTGCACAAAATAAAGACCCGAATAAACCGCATTATACACTTGAAGAAATTATGAATCCTAATAAGCTGGGAAAAGAAAAGGCTGAAATGTATGATAAAGCAGTGGAATGTGTAACAAACAATACTGCGGAAAATCAGAAGTGGATAGCTGAGAATATTTATAATGGCTTATTTGAGGTAGGTAAGATTGTAAATACAGAAGCTGGAAAAATTGATTTTAATAATCCGGCTTATAAAGATAGTAAGCTTTTTAATATGATTTCTTCCATTAGTTATTATCAGTTTGATGCATGGCAGGAGCTGGCACATTGTAAAAATGAGACAGTAGCTATAGTTAAAGAAAATAATAAAAATATAGAAATTAATGATTATGATGATGCAAAACATTTTCTTTCTGGTCAGACTTCATATTTTGATGAATTTGGATCGGTTGGATTAAATAAGTTTATTTATTTAAATAAATATTTTAAAAATGGTGATACTGCGAAATTAGGTGAATGTCTGGATAGTCTAGTGGCTCAGAGGGCTTATGAGAAAATAAATAAGGATGCCATTGAAAAAGGGGGAGACTTTAATGGATATCTGAATGTGAAGCAAAAAGAAAAATTAGCAACTTTTGTTCATTCTAAAATGGCTGCTTTCTTTAAAGATTTAAAGAATATAGATAACAGCCCTGAAGTTAAAGATAAGATTTATAGAAAGATAGCAGACGAATCCATCGTAAAGAATATGACTCTTACGCTGGATCTGGATAATCCTGATGAGAGCAAGATTATAAGAGTAAAGGGTATTCCTAGTCTGGAGGATATAAAAGAGGAAATTGAATTTGAAAAAATCCCTGAAAAGATGGTGGCTGATTCTTTCGAAGAAAGAATTAGTAAATATGAAAAACTAAGTAATAAGGCTGAAAGGTCAGAGCAAAACAAAGGATATATGAAAGATGCTTTCGATGCTTGTAAGAAATTGCAGTCCTTGACTAAAGGTAATGAAGCTATAAGTAATGATAAGAAGAATGAAGCTATAGAATGTATCAATAAGATTATAAAGGCTGAATATATTGATATTCTTGAAAAGTCTGGTCTTAAAGGCCGGGATCTGGATGAATCGCTTGATGATGTAGCTAAAGAGTTTAGAGATATGCGTAACAGGGATTATATAGATAAGGCTACATTATTTAAATATGGTGGCAGCAATTTTGTAGAGAATATTGTTACCATGAAAAAAGATAATATAGTTAAATATGCAAAAGCTCAGCTAAACAATAAAGAGTTTAAAGCTCTGGTTCAAAGAGCGGAGAATGATTTGAAGGCTAATAATTACGGAAGTAATAAGAAAAAATTTATTAAAGATGCAGTTTTGGTTATGACTAAGAAGATGAATGACTATACTGGTCTTGGCTTTACAAAGGGTAACAAGAATTATGGTGATCTTATGGAAAGTGCAAATCTTTCGCTTCAGGATAAGAGATTTCTTGAGTTTATTAAGAATGAAAAAAATCCTGAAAGAGCTATGACAGCTTCTGAATTTCTTGATTGGGTAAATAATGAGGAAAATGTAAAAAAATTTGTTAATGATTATAATAAGAAATCTCATGAGATGATTGAACAGAAGAAGGCGGCTGCAGAAGCTAAGAAGAATAGTAAAAAGACTGATAAGAAGACTAATAATAAGAAGGAAGAGAAAAAGATAAAAAAATAATAATAATTTGATAAAAGTTGAAAATTTCTATTATTCGATATGGGGTTACAGGATGTCCTTCCTTTGGGGAGGGCATCCCTTATTTGTTTGGGGCATTATGAGATTATTATAAAAAATTTAAAAAAATATTACAAAAATCCAACATTATTTATATTAATTTGATTCGGTCTAACAAGTATGCCCAATATTTACTTAAAAATAACTTAACTTTTGTTTGTTTTTCTGTCTTGAAGAAATCTAAATAAAGTAGTATAACAAACACTCAGACAGCAAATGTTGTACTTGACCTATGTTTTTTATGCGTAGTATGTGATAAAAAGATAGTTGGGATATGGTTTGAGATGTAATTAGATCTGCTCCTAAGTGGTTTGTAAAATGTCACTTATATTTTGCTGATATGTTATTACAATGGAAAGCAGATGTTTATTACTGTCGAGTGGACTTACTTTCATGATATTTAAGGAGGTAGAAGATATGACTAAAAAGAAGACAGTAGACATGACAAATGGATCACCTTTTAAGCATATAGTTGGTTTCATGCTGCCTACACTGGTAGGGCTTATTTTCCAGCAGCTTTATAGCATGGTGGATATGGTGATCATAGGAAGATATCTGGGAGAGGATAGTCTTGCGGCTGTAGGTTCTACAGGTGCTATTAACTTTATGATAATAGGCTTCTGTATGGGTCTTTGTACAGGCTTTGCAATTCCTATAGCACAGAAGTTTGGTGCTAAGGATTTTGTTTCTATGAGACGTTTTGTGGCTAATTCTATGTGGACAGCTGGATTTTTAGGTGTAGTCATAGCAATCATAGTTTATATATTTAGTATGGATATACTTGAACTTCTGAATACCCCATCCAATATTATAGATGAGGCCTGTATTTACATTTCCATACTCTTTATTGGTATTCCAGTTACTATTATGTATAATCTGGCAGCTGGTATTACCAGAAGTCTTGGAGACAGCAGGACTCCTGTTTACTTCCTGCTTATTTCATCGGTACTGAATATTGGTCTTGATTTTCTTATGGTTGAGTCTATGGGTATTGCGGGACCTGCCTGGGCAACTGTTATATCTCAGCTTGTATCAGGACTTCTGTGTATCAGATATATGAAACATAAATTTGATATACTCAGTCTTAAAAAGGAAGATCTTAAGCTTGATTTTAATTATGTAACAAAGCTTCTTTATGTTGGTGTACCTATGGGACTTCAGTATTCTATAACAGCTATAGGAAGTGTTGTACTTCAGTCAGCTGTTAATATACTTGGTAGTACTTATGTTGCATCATCTGCAGCGGCTATAAAGATAAGTATATTCTTTTCAGCTCCATTTGATGCTCTTGGTTCAACAGCTGCAACCTATTCGGGACAGAATATGGGGGCTGGAGAATATGACAGAATTAATAAGGGTATTAAGTGGTGCGTAATAATTGGAAGCGTATATTCTCTTGTGGCATTTGCAATTCTTAGCTTCTTTGGAGGAAACCTGGCGGCTCTTTTCCTGGAGAAACCAAGTGAACTTCTTATACAGAATACTTCAATGTATCTAAGATATAATGCAATGTTTTATGTGTGGCTTGCGCTTGTAAATATAATAAGATTTTCAATTCAGGGAATGGGATACTCAGTGCTTGCTATAATGGCTGGAGTATTTGAAATGATAGCGAGAAGCCTTGCGGGATCAGTTCTGGTTCCTGCATATGGTTATATAGCTGCCTGCCTTGCCAGCCCTCTTGCCTGGATACTGGCTGATGTATTCCTGATAGCTGCATATTTTGTAATAATGAGAAGACTGAAGAATAGAGATAGTATTGCAGAGAGTAGAATCAGAACTATAAAAGCAGTCGTTAGATAGTGTTTTTAGTGCTTTATTTTGGAAAATGCTTAAAAAGCCACAAAATATTGTGGCTTTTTTGAATATATGATGATACAATGTCTCTGTCTATGTTCTGTAAACCAGTTAGAAGAGAAACTGTTGAGGATAAGTAGTGAACAAGGGAAAAAGAAAATTATTATTTGTCTTTCTGGCAATATGTATGATTATGGCTACAGTAACCGTGGGAAGCGGTAGAGCCTATGATGTGAATCTGAATAGCGAGATTTTAAGTCCTGATAGGACTTCATCTACATCTGGTAAATCAAAGGATTCGGTCATACTTGCTTCAGATGGACAAGGAAAAAAAGATATATATGGTAATCTGGTATACAGCGTCAGTGATGAAGATACTGAGGCTGATTCTTTTGATGTTTCAGAGGATGTAAATTATAATTCGAATAGTGGAATAGATGGTCAGCTTCTTACTGATTCTAGCGAAGAGATTGATGAAAATGTTAATCAGGATATGAATCAGGATTCAGACCAGGATTCAGGTCCTAATGCATTAGATTATATGGATGGCAGCCAATCAGAATCTGTATCAGAATCTGTATCAGAATCTGTATCAGAAGAGAATGATACAAATAAAAGTCAGGCAGAGAAAATTTTGGACGCAATGACACTTGAAGAAAAGGTGGCACAGCTTTTTGTGGTAACACCAGATGCTCTTACCGGCGCAGTGGGGGTAACAATGGCTGGTGAAACGACTAAGACAGCTATTGATGAAAGACCTGTTGGTGGAATTATTTATATGGCGGATAATTTGATTAATCCTTCCCAGGTTCAGAAAATGCTTTCTAATACCAATACCTATAGTGAGGAAAGGGTTGGACTTCCTATGATGCTTTGTGTTGATGAGGAAGGTGGTACGGTTGCCAGAATTGCAGGATGTGGAAGATTTATTGTAGAGGACGTAGGGAATATGTCTACAATAGGAGAGACAGGAACTGTTGATGATGCCCATAGGGTTGGTAATACAATAGGTTCCTATATGTCAGACCTTGGCTTTAATGTTAATTTTGCTCCTGTTGCAGATGTTCTTACTAATTCTGAGAATTCTATAGTTAAGTACAGGTCCTTTGGTTCTGATGTTAATTCCGTTTCAGATATGGCAATAGCTGTGGCCGAGGGATTGAAGGAAGAAGGAATAGAAGCAACCTTTAAACATTTTCCTGGACATGGTGCAACTGCTGGAGACACGCATCTTGGAGCTGCATTTACTACTAAAACTAAAGATGAGCTTATGGAAGTGGAGCTTGTTCCTTTCCAGAAGGCAATAGATTATGGTGCTAAGTTTATTATGGTATCACATATTTCTGTTCCTAATATAACAGGACATGATACACCTGCTTCCCTTTCACCTGAAATGATAGATGGAATACTTAGAGGCGATATGGGATATAAAGGCGTTGTAATAACAGATGCTATGGATATGGGAGCTGTTTCTTCTAAGTATACTTCTGATGTGGCAGCAGTGATGGCAATTCAGGCTGGAGCAGATATGCTGCTTATGCCGGAGGATTTTGATCTTGCTTACCAGGGACTTATGGATGCTCTTGACGCAGGAGAAATCAGTGAAGAAAGAATTGATGAGTCAGTGCTTAGGATAATAAATGCAAAGCTTGAATTATAAGTGTTAAATAATATAAGGAACAATAAATGTGTCAGACTGCAAAGAGCGGATTGGCACATTTTCTGCCTAAAAATAGTTTTATATATTACATATATAGTGATAAGGAGATATTATCATGAGAGTATTTAACAAATCGGTAAAACTTAATAATGTATGTTATGATATACGTGGACCTGTTATGGATGAAGCTAATCGAATGACTGCGGCAGGAGAGAAGATTCTTAAGCTAAATATTGGCAACCCTGCACCCTTTGGTTTCAGAGCTCCAGATGAACTTATCAAGGTTATGTCGCATAATCTTACATTTACAGAAGGTTATTCGGATTCCAAGGGAATAAGTGAGGCCAGGGAAGCTATTCTTGAATATGATAAGAAGAAGGGGATTCCAAATGTAAATATAGATGATATTTATACAGGAAATGGAGTCAGTGAACTGATTACTCTTTCTATGCAGGGGCTTCTTGACTATGGTGATGAAATCTTAGTTCCATCACCTGATTACCCTCTCTGGACTGCATCGGTTACACTTGCTGGAGGTACAGCGGTTCATTATATATGTGATGAAGAGTCTGGCTGGTATCCTGATCTTAAGGATATAGAGAGGAAAATCACTCCAAGAACCAAAGGTATTGTTATTATTAACCCTAATAATCCTACGGGGGCCCTTTATCCAAAGGATCTTCTTGAGAAGATAGCTGATCTTGCAGTTAAGCATGATCTTATTATTTTTGCTGATGAAATATATGACAGACTTGTAATGGATGGCAAGACGCATACATCAATTGCCAGCCTTGCTCCGGATACACTTTGCATAACATTTAACGGTTTATCCAAGTCTCATCTTATAGCGGGCTATCGTGTTGGCTGGATGTCGATTTCAGGAAACAAGGAAGGGGCTAAGGGCTATATAGAAGGAATAAAGCTTCTTTCATCCATGAGACTTTGTTCAAATGTACCTGCTCAGTCACTTATTGCTCCTGCTCTTGGAATGCTTGAAGAAACTGAGAAGCTGGTTGAACCAGGCGGCAGAGTGTACCAGCAGAGAGAATGTATAGTTAATCTTTTGAATGATATTCCGGGAGTTAGTGTGGTTAAGCCGGAAGCTGCATTTTATTGTTTCCCTAAGCTGGATATAAAGAAGTTTAATATTCATGATGATGAAAGATTTGCTCTGGATGTGCTTCGTAAAAAGAAGATACTCTTCACACATGGTGGCGGTTTCCATTGGGAGGTTCCGGATCATTTCCGTATAGTTTATCTTCCTGATGAGAAGGTGCTTACAGAAGCGGCACTTGCTCTTAAGGACTTTTTGGTTGACTATAGACAGATTGATTAATAAGATTAATTTATGAAAGGTTTCTTTTAATATGGTAATTGCATGTATATTTGCTGGTGGTGTGGGCAGGCGTATGAAAAGCACTGATATGCCTAAACAATTTTTGATGGTAGGGCAGAAGCCTATTATTATCCGCACTATGTGGCATTTTGAAAAACATCCAGAGGTGGATCATATAGTGGTAGCCTGTAAGGAGGAATGGATTGACCATCTTAATGGACTGATTCAGGAATATGGTCTGAAGAAGGTTACTGCAGTTATACCTGGTGGAGAAACTGGTTATGCGTCTATTCATAATGGAATTATGAAGGCGGCAGAGATAATGGAGAATAAGAAAGATATTGTGCTTATCTGTGATGGGGTAAGACCTATTTTGTCAGAAAAACTGATATCGGACTCCATAAATTATGCGAGAAAGTATGAGACAGCTGTTCCTGTAACACCAAGTATAGATTCCCTTTTATATAGTGAGGATGGTGAGGAATGCCAGAAGAGCTATGAAAGAAGCTCCATGTATGTTACTCAGGCACCTCAGGGTTATACTATGGAGAAAATTCTTTGGGCCCATGAGGAAGCTGAGAAAAGGGGAATAATAAATGCTGTTTCCTCAAGTGAGCTTTTGATTGAACTTGGAGAAAAGGTTCATCTGTTTAAAGGAGAGAGATCTAATATAAAGGTTACTACTCCAGAAGACCTGGAACATCTTCGCGCGACATTTTTTTATAGAGCAATGCGTACCTATGCTAATGAGGAGATACAATGAAATAGTATTGCGATTTTTGGCAAAAGATGTTAGACTATATTAGTTAAATTAGGTGAAGGACAATGGTCTAAATGATAAGAATTGTTAAAATGATAATAGGCCTTATGGCCGCATTTATGCTTGTCCTGATTGTTAAAGATTATATCGGTGATTACCGGGATGCTTATAATCAGGAGCTTACAAGTACAGAGTCTAATCCGGGTGAAGAGGTGGTTGTTGAAATACCAAAAGATTCTTCAGCCAAGGAGATAGCTGAAATATTACACGAGGAAGATTTGATCCGGTTTGAACGCGCTTTTGTAAAGAGGCTTCAGTCTTCACAGTACAGAGGAAAGCTTCAGAGTGGTAAATTTACTTTGCGTAAGGGTATGAATACCCTGGAAATGATGGAAGTCATGGCAAAGGAAGATGAGGATTCTAAGGTTATAAAATCACTTACCATTCCTGAAGGCTATTCTGTTGATATGATTGCTGAAAAATGTCAGGAAGAAGGAATATGTTCTAAGACGGATTTTATAAACGCAGTTAAGTCGATTACTGCAAATGATTTTGAGTATCTGAGTGATGTTCCTTCGGGAGCAAGTGTAAGATATAAGCTGGAGGGTTATCTTTTTCCTGCAACTTATGATATAGCGAAGAATACAACGGCACAGGATATTGTAAAAATGATGCTGAATGCATTCCAGTCTTATTATACAGGTGATATAAAGGCTAAGGCGCTTGAACTTGATATGAACTCATATGAGGTTCTTACAGTTGCGTCTATGATCGAAAGGGAGGCTAAGCTTTCGCATGAAAGACCTATGATAGCTTCTGTTATATACAATCGTCAGAATAAAGGAATGTTGCTTCAGATAGACTCGACTGTATTATATCCGCTTACTGAAGGAATGTATGACAAGGCAGAACTTGCCATCAGTGACCTTTCTTTAGATTCACCATATAATACATATGTATATGAGGGCTATCCGGTCGGACCTATTTGTAATCCCGGACTTGCGTGTATAAGTGCAGCAGTAAATCCTGATGAGACCACATATCTATATTATCGTATAGTTGATGAAGAAAAGGGTGAGCATACATTTTCTGAAACCCTTGAAGAACATGAAGGTCTTATAGGCGGAAGCGATACAGATGGAGATGGCATAGCAGATGTGGATCCATCATCTGGTGATTAAAAGAATCATTCGGAATATGACGTCTGGTCAACCGGGCGGAATGACATAATAGGAGGTAAAGATGAGAAGCTTTAGATTTACAGCAAAGAATATAGGACATGAACGCTATCTCACATACATAATGGGTGAGGGCATGGACGTCGATGAGGATGTCCTTGACTATTGTGAGGAAAATGATATCCCTGAAATAATGACAATTATTTATGAAGAGGATGATGATTTTGATTACCTCACATATGACGTGACAGGGCGTACTTCACTGGAAGATTATATTAAGAATGTAATGGGAAAAGAAAAGGTTCTTAATATTCTCAGAAATGTGGCTATGGGGATGATTAACATTAAGGAATATGCTATTCCTATGTCATATATTATTCTTAATAGATCCTTTATGTACATAGATCCTGATAATATGGCATTGAGATTCATGTATCTACCTGTTGAGGGTGATGCATCGGTATCTATGGAATTTAAGAGTTTCGCAAGACAGCTGATTGCCTCTATGAAGTTTGATGTTGAAGAGAATCTTTCCTATGTTGGTCAGCTTCTTACATACATAAATGGTGACAGCTTTAATCTTAGAGGTCTTATAGGACTGACAGAGGCTTTGATGCAGGATTCCGGAATTGGATTTGGCGGAATGGCGGATATTAAGTCTGATGATGGATCTGAAATTGTAGACAGTATGGATCCTTCTCTTGTTGCTTCTGAAGAAAAGAATGCCGCGGACTTTATGAGTGGACTTGAGGAAGTTGGTGATTCACTTCCTGAAATAGGTGGGGATGAAGAGGATGAAGCCCTGGAGGCAGCTGAGTCTGCTGCTGTGGATACGCCTGTTATAGATGAAGAAAAGGCTGAGAATGCGGCTGGTGATATGGAAGCTGATTCTTCGGAAGATATACCATCTGATTCTTCAGGAACCAAAGAGAAAGATAAGACTCAAGATGTAGCGACTGATATAAATACAGAACAGGTGGTTCCTTCTGGAACAGATGCCCTCAAGTCGGATTCTGTAGACGATATAAAAGCGAGAATTTCAGAGATTGTTGGTGACAAGAGTATTAATCCTAAGAACAGTGGAGTTAGCATGTCTAAACCAGTCAGAGTTAACAAAGCGGCTGTTATGAAGGCAAGTGCTGAAATAAGTCATGAGGAGGAGGCGGCTGCTGCGGCTGCTGCGGCTGCTGCGGTAGATCAGGCGGTTGAAGCGATTTCTTCTGAATCTAGAAATTCCAAGGAAAAGAATAATGTGGTGACTGAATCTGCATCAGATGTAAAGAAAGAAAGTGCACTTGCTCCTGCCAAAAAGGAAGCGGTCATTGACAATACAATTCTTGGAAATGCAGGAACGATAAAGATCAATCCTTATCTGATCAGGGTAAATACTGGTCAAAGGATAATGATTAACAAGCCTGTATTCAAAATTGGAAAGGCCAGCCGTGGGGTTGACTTCCATGTAAGTGGAAATGGAGCTGTTAGCAGACAACATGCGATAATCCTTCATAAGGGAGATTCGTATTATATTAAAGATAATAAATCAACCAATCATACATATGTAGATGGTAAAGAAATTGAACCGGATGTAGAAGTGCTTTTAAAAGACAATAGTGTTATAAGTCTTGGTGATGAAGACTTTACATTTAAGGTTGGATAAGCAGAATAGTCAGTTCAGGGCGTGAAAACGTCCTGGACTTTACGTGTTTATAATGGGATAGAAATTTTTTAACTAAAAAATATACAAGTTTAATCAAAATTTAGCAAGTTGATTCATCGTAAAATAAACCATGCGGGGGAGTGTAATATGGAGAAGAACAATGTAGTATTTGAGAATAATGGCAGAAACATAACTATGAAATATCAGCTTACACCTTCAGAGGCTTTAGATGATATGGTACTGGATAGACTGAAAGCTAATTATTTAGAGGCGGTTGGTCCGGTTCAGTATAGCGAGAATGCAGGTGACAGGGTGATTTATTCTCATATTCCTGTTTCTGTATCTTTTGCGTCATTTGCAAGAAAAGCACTTACAAAAGCTCAGGTTCTAACTATTCTCAAGAATCTTATTTCTGGAATGGATATAGGAAAATTTGGTATTCCTGTAAGCTATATTCTCAAGGATAAAGACTGCATTTATATTGATGAAAATACACTCGGAATCTACTATTTTGTTGTTCCGGTAAAGGATAATGGTAAAGCAGGCGTTATTGATGTCAATGAAACTCAGGAGTTCTTTAGATCTCTTGTAGCAGGCCTGAAATTTGATGAGTCAGATAAAGATAACTATGTGGCAAGAATCTTGACTGCTATTAACTCTGATAGATTTTCAACTGGAGAGCTTAATATTCTTGTGAATGAAATGCTTGTTGACTTGGGAGATGAGCAACTGGCATCTGTTAATCAATCAACAGCTAAGGTTGATAAGCTTGGTGTTATGAGAAATAGAACTGCAATGGGCCAGCCAATGCAGCAGGGAATGCCACAGGGTCCGATGGGACAGCCAATGCCACAGGGCTCAATGGGACAGCCAATGCAGCAGGGACGCCCAATGAATCAGCCACAGGGAATGCCACAAGGCTCAATGGGCCAGCCGATGCAGCAGGGACGCCCAATGAATCAGCCACAGGGAATGCCACAAGGCTCAATGGGACAGCCGATGCCACAGGGACGCCCAATGAATCAGCCACAGGGAATGCCACAAGGTCCAATGGGACAGCCAATGCCACAGGGACGCCCAATGAATCAGCCACAGGGAATGCCACAAGGCCCAATGGGACAGCCAATGCCACAGGGACGCCCGATGAATCAGCCACAGGGAATGCCACAAGGTCCAATGGGACAGCCAATTCAGCAGGGACGCCCGATGAATCAGCAGCAGGGAATGCCGCAAGGTCCAATGGGAATGCCACAAGGTTCAATGGGACAGCCACAGGGGCCAGCTAAAAGGTTTGATCCAATGACAGGAAAACCTATAGAGGAAAAACCTGAAGAAAAATTAGAGGAAAAGATAGAAAACAAAATAGAAGATAAAACAGAAGATAAAACAGAAGATAAAATAGCTGCTACTGCTGAAGAGATAAAGGCAGAGGAGCCAGCAGAAGAAGCAAAGGCAGAGGAGCCAGCAGAAGAGATAAAGGCAGAAGAGCCAGCAGAAGAAGCGAAGGCAGAAGAACCAGCAGAAGAAGCAAAGGCAGAGGAGCCAGCAGAAGAAGCAAAGGCAGAAGAATTAGTTGATAAAAAAGGAACAGAAGATACATCATCTGTTGAAAAAAATATAAATGGTCAGCTTCCTAATGGACCTATGAGCACAGGGCATCCAATGGGACAGCCACAGGCGCCACGGGGACCGCAGGGAACGCCGATGGGTCAGCCTCAGGGACCAGCAAAGAAATTTGATCCAATGACTGGAAAGCCAATAGAAGAAAATAAGGTTCAGCCAGGACCAATGGGACCTATGGGAACAGGACATCCAATGGGACAGCCTCAGGGACCACAGGGAATGCCAATGGGTCAGCCTCAGGGAATGCCGATGGGTCAGCCCCAGGGACCAGCAAAGAAATTTGATCCAATGACTGGAAAGCCAATAGAAGAAAATAAGGTTCAGCCAGGACCAATGGGACCTATGAGCACAGGACATCCAATGGGACAGCCTCAGGGACCACAGGGAATGCCAATGGGACAGCCTCAGGCACCGCAAGGAATGCCACAGGGAATGCCAAAAGCACCACAGGGACCACAGGGACCAGCAAAGAAATTTGATCCAATGACTGGAAAGCCAATAGAAGAAAATAAAGTTCAGCCATGACCGATGGGACCTATGAGCACAGGACATCCAATGGGACAACCACAGGCACCACAGGGAATGCCAATGGGACAGCCTCAGGCACCGCAAGGAATGCCACAGGGAATGCCAAAAGCACCACAGGGACAACAGGGTCAGCCACAGGGACCAGCAAAGAAATTTGATCCAATGACTGGAAAGCCAATAGAAGAAAATAAAGTTCAGCCAGGACCAATGGGACCTATGAGCGCAGGACATCCAATGGGACAGCCACAGACACCGCAAGGAATGCCACAGGGAATGCCAAAAGCACCACAGGGAATGCCACAGGGACCACAGGGAATGCCGCAGGGTCCAATAAAGAAATTTGATCCAATGACTGGCAAGGCTATAGAAGAAAATAAAGATCAGGACATTGTGAAGGCTCCGGAAGCATCAAAGGATGCTGGAAAGGCGCCGGAAGATACAAATTCTCCTGAGAATTCAAAACAGGATGATATGTTCTCAATAGATGATTTAATGAAAATGGGAGAAGAGGGCAGTGAATCAGATAATCCTGTTGTTGATGTTAAGAAACCTCGTCCTCATTTTGTCAGAGTAAAGACTGGGGAAAAGATTTTTATAGAAAAAGATGAGTTTAAGATAGGAAAATCTAAGCTTCATTCTGATTATGCTATAGAAAATAATTCAGCAATAAGCCGTGTACATGTAATTATAATACGTAGAAATGGAATAAATTATCTGAAAGATAATGCTTCTACAAATGGAACATATGTTGAGGGCGAAAGACTTGAACCGGGAAGAGAAGTACTTCTTCGCGATAATATGCATATTAAGTTTGGAGATGAGGACTTTACATTTCTCCTTAGGGAAGGAAATAACTAATTATGGAATACGCAGCAACTTATAATACCGATATAGGTATAAGAAAGAGCACCAATCAGGATTCTGTGGCTCTTAGAATCATAGATACACCTGATGGAAAGGTAGCCTTTGGAATAGTATGTGATGGAATGGGTGGACTTGCTAAAGGTGAGCTTGCGTCTAAGGAAGTAATTACATCGTTTTGTAAATGGTTTGATGAAGAATTTACAAGTCAGGTAGTTGAAGGAACATTTTCAGTACTTAGACTTAGAGATGAATGGAACAATATAATTCAGACTGAAAACAGGGTCCTTGGAATATATGGTTCTGATAATAATATAATGCTGGGAACTACTATATCAGCAATTCTTATGTATAAAGATGAATTCTATATAGTACATGTCGGTGATAGTCGTGTATATGAATTGCATGATTCGGTAAGAATACTTACTAAGGATCAGACCTTCGTAGCGAGAGAAATTGCTGCGGGAAGAATGACTCCTGAAGAGGCTAAAGTAGATCCTAGAAGAAGTGTACTTTTGCAGTGCGTGGGGGCGTCAGCAACAGTAACACCTGACTTTCTTAAAGGAAAGATTCAGAGAAATGCGGTATATTTTGTGTGTTCTGATGGTTTTAGACATCAAATATCCAATGAGGAAATCATGGAAAAGATTGGGCCTAAGCATGCTTCCAATCTTGAGGAACTTAAGTATGGGTGTGTATATTTGACAGAACTTGTTAAAAATCGTAAGGAAACAGATAATATTACTATAGCAGCTATAAAAACAATGTAGAGGGGTACGCTATGTTAAAAGAGGGCACAGTCCTGGATGAAAAATACGAGATACTCAGAAAAATTGGCGAAGGCGGTATGTCTGTCGTATATCTGGCTCGTAATAACAGAATGAACATGCAGCTTGCTGTAAAGGAAATCAAGAATGATGGTTCCAAAGAGGTTGAAATACTTCTTAAGGGTCTTGAGCGAGAGGCAAATATACTGAAGGATGTGGATCATCCTGTTATACCAAGAATCATCGATATCGTAAAGCATGGTTCGACTATTTGCGTTGTCATGGACTTTGTAGAAGGAGAGAATCTTGCTGATAAGCTTAGAGAAGTCGGAGCATTTGCTCAAGAAGATGTAATTGAATGGGGTATTGAACTTGCATCTGCTCTTGAATATCTTCACTCTATGAATCCGCCAATCATATATAGAGATATGAAGCCTTCAAATGTAATGCTTAAGCCGGATGGAAGCGTGAAGTTGATCGACTTTGGTACAGCTAAAACCTATGATGTAGAGAACAATGCTGATACAACAGCGCTTGGTACAAGAGGTTATGCTGCACCTGAGCAGTTCGGTGATGCCCAGGGTCGAGGCATTTACAAGACAGATGCTCGTACAGATATCTATAATTTAGGTGCTACACTTTACCATATGGTAACGGGAAAAAATCCTCAGGAACCTCCATACGAGATTCTTCCTATTAGAGAGGTGAATCCTGCACTTTCCACAGGACTGGAGCAGATTATCCTTAAGTGTACCAAACCTAATCCTAATGAAAGATATCAATCCTGTTCAGAGCTTATTTATGCGCTTGAGCATTATACAGAGCTAGACGTAAGCTACATACAGTCAAACAGAAAAAAGGTCAGACTGTTTGCAACAACAGCTATTCTTGCGGTTGTATTTGCGGTTGTTTCTGTAGCTGGTAAAAGTGGTATGAACAGAATAGATGCTGAAAATTATACTGCATATATTGAAGATGGAAATGATTATAAAACCGAGGGATCTTATGCTAAGGCTGCTGGTAAATACAAAGAAGCCTTTGAACTGAACGGAGAAGATTCTGAGGCCTATGTAAAATATATAGATCTTTATATTGATGCTTCCAATGATATAGAATCTACAGAGGGCTTAAAGCTTGATGATGGACTTAATGTTGTTGCTAACCGTATCAAGAATGGATATGGCGATGTAGATAAGAATAGTGAAGTACTCTATAGAATGGGACTTGCATACTTTACAGAAGTAGGCGATTATAGTGCTGCAGCAAAGTACTTTAAGATGGTTGATCCAAGTGATGAAAGCTATGGAGAACTTGCTGATTATTATGGAAGTATAGCACTTATCCTTTCCAGTACAAATGTAAATGTAAATGAACTTATTGGTAAGGTGAATGGTTTCGCTTCTTACAATTCCTCAAACCTCAGTAATGATAATAGACAGAAGTTTGAAAATTACAGTACGGTTGGAAAAATATATGTTACCTATCTTGGAGTTGAAGGAGTTCCTGAGCAGGCAGAAACAGTTATGACTCAGGCTATTAAGGATCTTGACTCATATACAGGTGCAGATGCTGCAGGATTCTACTATAATTATAGTAGTAATTTAGCTGAGATATATTATGCACTGGCGGAAAAAGATCAAAGCGAAGCTAATTATAAACTTGCGCTTAATTATTATCAGGAAGTAATTGATCAAATACAGGGTACAGTAAAGGTTGATCAGGAACCAAGTAATGATACTATTAAGGCATATGTTCAATCCTATGTTAATAATATGTGTCGAATGGCTGAAATATATAGCAAACTCAATGATTTCGACTCAGCAGTTGAAATATATGAGAAAGCAGAAGCTGATATGGGAGAAGGAAATGAAAATGCTATAAAGGTTTATTCAGAGCATTTGAATTATCTATATACCTCTTTTGAAGCTGAACAGCAGGATCCTGGAAAATGGACGACTGACCAGAAGGAACAGATTATCAGTGTATATCATAGTGGTAATAAACTGACAGGAATCAGTAGTAATCCTAACTGGGTTAAGAGATCATCTACCATGGAAGGTCTTGACGATGGGTCTATCTCTGATGGAGAAAAGCCTAAAGATGAGACTGCTACCGAAGGAGATGCAACAGAGAAGGGAGATGACTAAGCTATGGGAATATATAATGTAATGTTCTATGGTGGCCTGATACTTGCAATCATCTTTCTGATCGCAGCGATTGTTATATTCTTTGCTATGAAAATTCCAGATGCAATAGGTGTTGTTACAGGAAGAACTCAGAAGAAGGCTATTGAAGAAATAAGAAGTGGTGGTTCGGTAAGCGGCTCGAAAAAGAAGAGAGGAAGAATCGG
>JAILGP010000036.1 GCA_024696635.1 Eubacterium sp.
TACTTTATAACTATTGTAAATTTTGTTTTTTTTGATAATATTTTATAAGAGTATTTAAATATTGAGGTTTAGATTTTTATAAAGAGGCTTAAAGATATAATTGTTACAATAATGGAAAGTTAGAGGTTTTATTATGAAAAATATAAAGAAAAATTTAAAGAAAAAAAGAGAAAGAAATAATAAATCCAAGATATTTATTTCTATAATTATGTCTTTTATGTTTATATTTATGGCTATAGTCCAGCCTTTTTCAAACGTGGATGAGGTCAGGGCTGATGAGGGGCTTGTAACCTTAAATGTAAGTCATAATGTTAATTATGTTTCTAAGTATCGTATTATTTCAAAAATTAATGAAATTCGTAAAGAAGCCTATAATCTTGGGTTTATTAGTCAATATACACCTATTAAATGGTCTTCATCTCTTGAAGAAATTGCTATGTTAAGGGCTGCAGAAGTATCAATTTATTTTTCTCATACCAGACCTAATGGGAAATCATGGTATTCAGTAGTGGATTCGGAAGGCTTTCCATCGAATGAGGAGATTATTGCGAGTCCAGATGAAGCTTTAGAATCAATTAGATTATGGTATGGGGAAAAAGAACTTTATGGAAAGATGCAAGCTGGTGAAATTGAATATGATTTTGAAAGCGTGGGACATTATGAAGCTTTGATTTCTAATCAATATATAGGAATTGCTTCATTTGGATGTACAGTAGGAGAATTATCAAATAGGCCAGGTGCAAGTCAAGAACAGCTTGCAGAGGCAGGAATGAAAACAATGGAAATTACTTTAAGAGAAGATTTGGTAAATTTTAAATTCCACCTGAGTGATGTTACTGATGAAGGCTTTGATAAATATGAAGATGATGAGTATATAGAAGATGATACTTATACTATGGAAAAAGGAGCAGAGGCTAAAATAAGTACATCCTTTGTTGCTATTTGGGCAACTCTTGGGGTGGAAGGAAAGTGGTCCAGTGATAATGAAGAAATAGCAAGAATTGATGATGAGGGTAATATTACAGCTTTGGATGATGGATTTGCAAATATTACATTTGACGCAAATGGCTATACTAAAATATTAAAGTTAAGAGTAAAATCCATGTGTGGTTATGAGCCTTTAGAAGAAAGAACTATGGAATCTGGAGTGTATAATGAATACTTAATTCCTGATTTTGCAGTAATGAAATGGACGGATGGTTCGACTTCAGAAAATACCGTAAAATGGGAACCGCTGCCTGACACTTATAAGAAAAGAGAGGGTGGTAAATTTGAGTTAAGTGGTAAGGTATCAGGTTATGATGGAGAAATAAAGTGTTCATTTATTGTTAATCCTGCAAAAGTATCTTATTTAAATGCTCCTGTAAGTATTAAAACCTTGGTAGGACAATGTCCAAAACTACCTGAAACAATAAAAATTACATGGACTAATGGTGATGAAACAGAGGAAAAAGTTACTTGGGACGCTGATGATACCTACTATAAAACTAAGGGGCGTAAAGTTATATATGGTAGCGTGAAAGGTCAAACCGTTGGTCAGACTGTATATGTTGTATCAGATTTAAATGAAGATACATCGAGTTTCATATATCATCGTGAAGATACATCATTATATGTTCCATCCTACAGTGAAAATAAAAATCATGGGGATACCTCAGATACTGGGACTGAACAAAATGATTCATCTGACGTAAATGGTCAGGAATCATATAATAAATCTTGGGATAATGAGTCGGGTAATAACTATAAGAACACAGGTCAAAAAGTAAATACCTCTTATTCAAATGAGTGGGTTAATGGTAAATGGTATGACGCTAATGGAGTTTCTGCTTATAGTGGCTTATTAGTATGGAAATGTAATTCCACAGGCTGGTGGATTGAAGATACTACAGGCTGGTATCCGGTAAACTGTTGGCAGAAGATAGATGGATATTGGTATTATTTTGGATCTGATGGATATATGGCGTCAAATGAATGGCGTGATGGCTGCTGGCTTAGTTCCTCAGGTGCCTGGGAATATGCGGCTGCAGGAATGTGGAATGGTGATTCTACAGGCTGGTGGTTTGAAGATACATCAGGTTGGTATGCAAATAACTGCTGGCAAAAGATTAATGGTGCCTGGTACTATTTTGGATCTAATGGATATATGGTTACGAATAAGTATATTGATGGATACTGGCTTGGTGCTGATGGAGTATGCCAATAATATTTATTGGAGAAGAGTTGAATTATAATTTTTGATAGGTTTTCTATTTCTCCTATGAAGCGAAATAGAATAATATAATTCTCCTTGATATGACTTCTAAAATCATGAAATTTTTGGTAATATATTAAAACAGAGAGCGCAAAAAAGGTTGAATTTTTTTATAGAAAGAAGGGATAGAGTATGACCTATGGTTTGTTATGGGTAATTGTTGCTGTTATAGCGCTTGTTATAGAAATAATTTCAATGGGGCTCACAACAATCTGGTTTACAGGTGGCGGTATAGTCTCAGCCATAATCGCTTATATGGGTGGTCCATTATGGCTGCAGATAATAGCATTTATAATCGTATCTACTATGCTTCTCTTATTTATGAGACCCATTGCAAAGAAATATCTCAATATTGGTAACGCAAAGACCAATACAGACAGTCTTATAGGAAGAACTGAAAAGGTTATTAAGACCATAGATAATAATAATGGTTACGGTCTTATAAAACTGGGAGATGTTGAATGGCGTGCAGTATCATCCGATGGCAGCGTAATTCCTGAAGGAAGTCTTGTAAAGATTGAAAAAATTGAAGGAACCAAACTGTATGTCCGGCGTGAGGTAGAGCTATAAAGCATGTAACAATCAATTTTTTTATTATTTTAATAAGTTAATAAACGTATATACATGAAATTAAAAATATCTATAGTTTTATAAAAATATAAATAGATATATAATAGGCTTATTCTATATACGTTTAAAAATTTTTATGTTTTTTTAAGGAGGGTTAAGTAATATGCCAGCTATTTTAATTATTATTTTGTTTATTGCAATTGTTCTTCTTTGCAGTTCGCTGAGGGTTGTAAGACAGGCAAATGCATATGTTATTGAAAGACTTGGTACCTATACGGCGACATGGGGTGTTGGACTTCATATGATGGTTCCCGTTCTTGATAAGGTTGCTCGTAGAGTATCTCTTAAGGAACAGGTTGCTGATTTCCCACCACAGCCAGTTATCACAAAGGATAATGTTACAATGAGAATTGATACAGTTATATTCTTCCAGATAACAGATCCTAAGTTATTCTGCTATGGTGTTGAGAATCCTATAGCAGCTATCGAGAATCTTACAGCTACAACACTTCGTAATATCATTGGTGATATGGAGCTTGACCAGACACTTACATCTCGTGAAACAATTAACTCAAAGATGAGAGCTACACTTGATGAAGCTACAGATCCTTGGGGAATCAAGGTTAATCGTGTAGAGCTTAAGAATATCATGCCACCAGCTGCTATCCAGGAATCAATGGAGAAGCAGATGAAGGCAGAGCGTGAAAGACGTGAACAGATTATCAGGGCAGAAGGTGAGAAACAGGCTGCCATCACAGTATCAGAAGGTGAGAAGGAAGCTAAGATCCTTCGCGCTACAGCTGAGAAGGAAGCTACAATCCTTGCTGCAGAGGCTAAGAAGCAGGCAGCAATTCTTGAAGCACAGGCACAGCGTGAAGCTGCAATCCAGAGAGCTCAAGGTAATGCAGAAGCTATCCGTCAGGTACAACAGGCAGAGGCTGATGCAATCAAAATGATGAATGAAGCTGCTCCTGCACAGGGCACAATCGCTGTTAAGGGACTTGCAGCATTTGAAAGAGCTGCAGCAGGACCTGCAAACAAGATTATTATTCCTTCAGAACTTGCTGGAGTAACCGGACTTGCCACAGCATTAACAGAAGCTGTAAAGACTGGTAAAGAATAAATATATAAAGTCCATCGGTATTAAAGCCGGTGGACTTTTTTTTATGCGATTTAGTGCTTTGATATGTCAAATTTGATTAAAAACTTTTTATGCATTATAATTTTATGTACGTATTTTGAGCAGCTTATATTATAGTTTATATGGTTTTACCTAATAATGGGATTATGGTATAAATTAAGTAGTATAATTTTTAAGGGGGAAAAATGAAGGAAAATAATCAGGGTTACGGGAATGGAAATATGCAGCAGGGCTACGGGAATCCTCAGGCGAACTACGGAAACGGAAATATGCAGCAGGGCTACGGAAATCCTCAGGCAAACTATGGAAACGGAAATATGCAGCAAGGCTACGGAAATCCTCAGGCGAACTATGGGAATGGAAATATGCAGCAGGGCTTCAGAAATCATCAGATAGGTAACAGAAATGGAAATATACAGTCGGAATATAGAAGTCCTAAGACAAAGGGAAATAAAGCGGGACTCATTATTGGTATAGTGGCCGGAGCCGTAGTATTATTTTTTGTTCTGGGAATGATTATTATTGGGGCTCTAAGAAACAAATTTAAGGATGATTATTCCGGAAGTCATAGTTCAACAGGTGGAGGTCTAATAACTGATGATGACAGTGATGATATGATGCTTATTGAAAAGGAAAGATTTTCTTTTGAGATAAATAAAAACTGGACAAAATATAGCGAAGATAAGGATGTCTATATTCCTGATGACGAAAAAGGACAGGCCTATGGTCTTATGGGAGTATCAAATCTTGGAAATTTTACAGAAGAGGAATTTTTTGATGATCTTATTAATTATTATAAAGAAAACAATTCTATGACTGTATTAGAACAAGATGACATTCTTAGAGACTCTACTACTGCTGAAGGGGATACCTATAAATGTGGAAGGATATTAATGACTGATAATAACACTAAATTTGAGGTGGAAGTCCTTATGTCCTATGATAAAAACCTTGCTATAACATTTCAAGGTCAATGCAAAGCAGATGATGATCTTAAATATAAGGTTTCAGATATTGTAGAAACTGTAAGCTTTAAGGATGAGACAATAGACATAAGTGGAAAGCACTTTATACAGGGCGATAATTCAGAAATTGTTTTTGAAGGAGATGGCCGCTTTAAGTATTATGAGGTGGCAGGAGATTATAATAGCTCCTATTATGATGGAAGCTATGAGGTTTATACAGGTAAGGCTGCGATAGACAAAACCGTTTCCTTTGAAGAATATGGACTTACAGAAGAAGAACTTTATGAGACACTTGGGCATAATATGAATAATGATGTTTCTCTTGATTCAGACTCAATTATTCAATCTTCTGGTCCGGTTTATCATGTATGTCTGGATAACTTTTATGCTATTGTTTTACAGAATGAAAAAATAATGATGGATACTGGTGAAGAAATAGAAAATGATAATCAGATACTTTATGTAGGATATTATATTCCGGAAATAGAAACATTTTCACTTACTAACTGCTTTGCAGCTAACCATGTTAACTGGGTGCTTGAGGATTAATTAAGAGTATAAAATGGGGTGATTTTGTGTCATTTAAAATAATCAGAAATGATATTGTTAAAATGAATACTGAGGCTATAGTTAATACAGCTAATGATAATCCGACTGTGGGAGCGGGATGCGATACAGCTATATATAATGCGGCTGGTTTTGATGAACTTCTTGCTTATAGGAAAGAAAAGATTGGTTATGTTCCCCAGGGAGAGGTATTTATTACTCCTGCTTTCGGTCTCCCGGCAAGGTATATAATTCATGCAGTAAGTCCTTGCTTTAATGATAAACAGGGTGATGAGGGCGAAAAAGAGGAGCTGCTTAGGGCTTGTTACAGGAAGAGCCTTATGCTTGCAAAGGAATATGGAATAAAGTCAATTACATTTCCTCTGATTTCTGCGGGAGGCTATGGATGTCCCAAAGAAATTTCCATGAGAATTGGTCTGGATGAGATAAATGCATTTCTTATGGATAATGATATGGAAATCTATCTGCTTGTCTTTGGAGATTCAGAAACGGAGCTTGGAACCAAGATATATCCTGGACTTGAAGAATATATAAATCGGAACTATGTAGAAGAAAAATGTCGTGAAGAATATGATGTTGTAAAAGAAGAGGCTTCATATAATAGTAAGTCTCGTAAGGGCTTATTTGGCCATAGAGAAAAGGACTTAAGTCTAAGGGGGAGGCTACAAAGTGCCAAGGCTTCCCGGCCTGACAAGCAGAATCATCTGGCTTCTGGAATGTTTAGCCAGGCAGCTTTGACCCCTCAGGTGGAGAATTATAGCTTTGATGAAAAACATGAGACCAAGCTTGAAGAAAGAATGAGTCACCTTACAGATACATTTTCCCAGTATCTTATATATCTTATTGAATCTAAAAATATGCAGAATTCAGAGGTATATAAAAGGGCTATAGTGGATAAAAAGATATTTTCAAAGATTAAGAATAATGTAAATTATCATCCGCAGAAGATTACGGCTTTGTGTCTTTGCATGGGAGCAAGACTTAACATGGATGAGACAAAGGATCTTTTAGCCAGGGCGGGCTATGCTCTTTCACCCTGCGATAAAACCGATATTATATTTTCTTATTTTATTGAAAATGAAATCTATGACATGATAGAGTTGGATATTCAGCTGGAGGAACATGGTCTTCCGTGTATTATTTCTTGATAATCAAATATATATGTAAAAAATAGGATTGTTCTAATAAGAATGATCCTTTTTTTTAGGTCGCCTGGCGGGAGACCAGTTGAAAAAATATTTTTAGTATAATCAGCCTAACAAATAAAAATAACAAATATTTTTAAAAGGAGGTCTTTATTATGCGTAAAGGATTAACAGAGGTTGTATTTATACTAGACAGAAGTGGTTCCATGAGTGGTCTTGAGGCTGACACCATTGGGGGTTTTAATTCAATGATAAGTAAACAGAAGAAGGAAGAGGGGGAGGCTTATATTTCTACAATTCTTTTTGATGATAAGACAGAGGTGCTTTATGACAGAGTCCCTATAGAAGAGGTCCAGCCTATGAATGACAGTCAGTATTTTGTAAGAGGCTGCACAGCCCTTCTGGATGCTGTTGGCAGTGCTATTCACCATATTGCAAATATTCATAAATATGCAAGAGAAGATGATGTTCCTGAGAAAACTCTTTTTATTATAACAACTGATGGTATGGAGAATTCCAGCCACCAGTATGATTATAAGAAAGTAAAGAAAATGGTGAAGAAAGAGAAGGAAAAGTATGGATGGGAATTCCTGTTCCTGGGGGCAAATATAGATGCTATAGAGGTTGCAGGAAGATTTGGAATAAGCTCTGACAGGGCGTTAAACTATGAATGTGATAGTCAGGGTACGGCTCTTAATTTTCAGGTTCTGACCAGCACTTTATCAGCCTTCAGAAGATCATCAAGTAGAAAAGAGGCTAGTCAGGCTTTGAGTGAATGTGCAGCTCCTATAAGAGAGGATTATGAGAGAAGGCATAAAAACAAGTAATAAATTAAAATAAGAAATAAATTAAAATAAGAAAGGTCTTTTTGATTTATATTTATTTGTATTATAATTAAGTGGATTGCTTTTTAGGGGAAGAATATATGGGAAAAAATTATTGGTTAGATGGAATTATGGGGCTTGTTGTAGGGGATGCATTAGGTAATCCCGTCCAGTTCATGCCAAGGGATAAAATAAAAAATAGATCAATGGGTCCTGTTTCTTCTATGGAGTATGGTGGGGTTTTTGATACTCCTAAGGGAACCTGGACTGATGACTCCAGCATGGCGCTAGCATCTCTTCATGGAATAGTCGAGAAAGGTAAAGCTGATCCAGAGGATATAGGGGAGCGATTTGTGAAATGGTTATATTATCATGAGTATACTCCTTTGGGCTTTACATTTGATCAGGGGCTTACATGTTCAGCAGCCATTAATGCATTTAAAGAATCCCATGATATTATGACCTGTGGAAGGAGAGGGGAAAAGGCCAATGGTAACGGAGCCCTTATGAGAATACTGCCAGTATGCCTATATTATTATTTATCCGGCAAATCCGGTATGTATACATTAGATACGGTAGTTGGGAATAATAAAGAAAATAATAAAGAAAATAATAAAGAATTTAATAGGGAAGATATTACCATAGAGGGGATTCATAGGATCGCGGGTTTAACTCATAATCACCCCAGAAGCAATATGTGTTGTGGCTTTTATTATTTTATGGTTAAAAATATTCTTGAGGACAAAGAAAAAGCTTTAAATAAATCCTTAAATCAAGTTCTACAGGATGGTATAGATCAGGCTGTGAACTTTTATTCTGAAAAACCTGAAAATCTTGCGGAAATGGATCATCTTAAGAGAATAAAGGTGTTGGAAGATCTTAAAAATCTTCCGGAGGAGAAAATTTCAAGCTCAGGATACGTGATTCATTCCCTGGAAGCAGCCTTGTGGAGTCTTGCTAATACATCCTCATTCAAGGATTGTGCCCTTAAGGCGGTAAATCTAGGAGATGATGCGGATACGGTTGGAGCAATAGCCTGTGGCCTTGCAGGTCTTTATTATGGATATGAGGATATTCCTAGGTCTTGGCTTGTTGAAATTAAAAGAAGAGATTGGATAGAGGATTTATGTTTTAGAGCTAGTAAAATTTTCCTTAATTAGCCACAAAATTTTTTTACGATCAAGAGTAAAGTGTAAGTATAAAATAAAAGAATAAATATAAGAATAAAACAAATTAAGAAAGAGGCTTAAAATGAAAAAAAAATTCCTGGCAATTTTAATGGTACCTGTTATTGCATTTTCAATTATGTCGGCTCCATATGTAAGATATGATATGTGTAATGGCAATAGCTCTTATGTGAAAACTCAGATGAATTCAGTAAATGCAGCTTCTTCAACCTGCATAGAGATTGAGGGAGACAACACTAATTCTCAGGATTATCAATATGATAAGTGGTCAAGTCCCGTAAAGGCCAATCTTCAGCAGACCTCAGATGGTGGTTTTATGGCTGTTCAGTATGTGGGGGATAGAGGGCTTATAGTTGAGTACTTTGACAGTCAGATGCATTTTAAGTCTTATAAGGAAGTGGCTCTGGACCTTCCTGTTTATGGAGGGGTTTATCTTGGACAGAACTATAATTATGTGCTGACGGGCCAGAATAATAAAGCGGAAAATGATTCCCTGGAGGTTATGCGTATTACCAAGTATGATAAAAACTGGAAGAAGCTGGGGAACTGCGGGCTTTTTGGTGCTAATACGATTGAACCCTTTGGTGCTGGAGCAGATATGGTTGAGGAGGGCAATTATTTATACGTAAGAACATGCCATATAATGTATGCAAGTGCAGATGGGGTCAATCATCAGGCAAATGTAATGTTTACTGTAAATACAGACAATATGAAGATTACATATTCCGGATATGATGTTTCATACAAAAACATAGGCTATGCAAGTCACTCCTTTAATCAATATGTGGGAATCGATGGTGATCTGCTTGTGGGAGTTGATCATGGAGATGCCTATCCAAGAGCTATAGCTTTATTTTTCTGTGATAAAGGAATATCGGAATGTGCTGAGTCTATTGATGTAGGGGAATATAATCTTGTGGATTTACCAGGAAATACAGGGGCTAATTATACCGGGGCGTCACTGGCTGGTTTTGAGATATCTAACCAAGCCTATCTGGTTGCAGGAAACCAGGATATTGCTTCTGAGGGACAAGGAAGAAATCTTTTTGTTGCAGCAATGGATAAGGAAACAGAGGAGATAAGCTATAATAAAATTACAAACTATAAAGGGGGAAATGCTAATGAAATCACTCCCCAGTTTGCTAGTCTGGGTAATGATAGATATATACTTCTTTGGCCATATGAAAACAAGGTTTACTATACTGAAATAGATGCGAAGGGAAGGGCAAAGGGCTCAATTAAAAGTATGGATGCAAGTCTTTCTGACTGTAAGCCTATAGTTGCAAATGGAAATCTTACCTGGTATGTATGGAAGGATAATAAAGTAACATTTTATTCAATATCTACATCGGATTTATCTGCAAGGGAAAGCAGGACTGCTATAATAGGCCATGATTATGAATATGGAAATGTGGTAAAGGACGGGAAAATTGATGTTACCTGTAAAAAATGCGGAAATGTAATACAAAAAACTGTACCAGTTACATTTGAAGATAAATATAGTGTTTATGACGCAAATGCTTTTTATGCATATTATGGACAGCTCTTTAGCCCGGGAATAAATCAGCAGCTGTGGATAAAGATGAATGAGGTGGACCTGCCTGATATGGATATTACATCAGGCGATACTTCAATAGTAGAAGTAAGCCTGGGAGAAAGACATTCAGTACTGAATATGAAAAAAGCGGGTATAACCACTCTTACCATTAGTCCTAGGTATAATCCTGGTGCGGCGGTAACAAGAATCATGCGTATTGGCAGTAAGGGACAGTTTGATATCAATACCTGCGATATAGATATAAAGGTGGACGTAAGCCAGGGGGCTAGCAGTTTAGAGGGTCTTGAGCCTGAGGTCACAGTTAAATATGGAGACATAATGCTGGATCCAATGTACGATTATTCACTTGATTATTCTGCCTCAGCTGACGGAAAGACAATGTATATAACTCTTTCAGGTAAGGGTCTTTTTGCTGATACACGTTATATGGATGATATTACTCTTGAAGAAGCCCTTTCTGGCACAGAAATAAGTCATAAGGGTAGTGGAGACAGCCCAGTCCATAAAAATGAATGGGTAAATGGAAAATGGTATGATGCAAATGGACAGAATACATATGCAGGAATACTCAGCTGGAAATGTAATTCTACTGGATGGTGGGTGGAGGATACTAGTGGATGGTATCCAACCTCTTCATGGCAGAAGATAGATAATATATGGTATTACTTTAAGGCTGATGGATATATGGCATCAAGTGAATACTATGATGGTTATTGGTTTAATAGTGATGGCTCCTGGGATCCTGCCTATAAGCTTAGCTGGAAATGTAATTCAACCGGATGGTGGGTAGAGGATATCTCAGGCTGGTGGCCGGCTAGTAGATGGCTTAAGATAAATGGCTATTGGTATTACTTTGATGCATCAGGCTATATGGTAAGTAATCAATACGTGGATGGTTACTGGATTGGGTCAGATGGGGTATGCTATTAATTTGTTGCGCATTTTGTTGCGCTTTTGTTGCTGTTTACTTGCTATAGTATGATGCGTGGCTTGAAAAACACGGTGAGAATAAAAAAAATGCACAAAAAAAGGATTTTTGTTTATGAGTTATTTTTGAATGATTTAGGCTAATTTTTCCGTTTATTACTTAAAATTGTGTAAAATAGACAAAGTAAATGAAAAATATCTAATAATTCATGTAAAAATATCCAAATTAGTGTTTTAATATTCTGTCATTAGTGTTATAATTATTCTGGTCGGTTAAATTTAGGTCCTTTATATCCTTTATTTTGGCCGCAGAGCTACATTTACGCTAGTATTATTACTTAGAAGGAGTGACAAAATGGTAAAGAAGGAAATGATAGCAATGCTTCTTGCTGGTGGTCAGGGTTCACGTCTTGGCGTCCTTACATCGAAGCTTGCAAAACCTGCGGTTGCCTTTGGTGGAAAATACAAGATAATTGATTTCCCACTTAGTAACTGCATCAACTCTGGCGTTGATACCGTTGGCGTACTTACCCAGTACAGACCTCTTCGTCTGAATCAGCATATTGGAATTGGTATGCCATGGGATCTGGACAGAAACTTTGGAGGTGTAACGGTACTTCCACCTTATGAGAGCTCTGATAATGCATCCTGGTACACAGGTACTGCAAATGCTATTTATCAGAATCTTGAATTTATGGATTATTATAATCCTGATTATGTGCTTATCCTTTCAGGAGATCACATTTACAAGATGGATTATGAGGTTATGCTTGATTTCCACAAGAGCTCAAATGCTGATGTAACTATTGCTACCTATCAGGTACCAATGGAAGAAGCCAGTAGATTTGGAGTTGTTATCACAGATGATAATAATGTTATTCAGGAATTCGAAGAAAAGCCGGAACACCCAAGAAGCAATAAGGCATCTATGGGTATCTATATATTCAACTGGAAGCTTCTCAAGGATAAGCTTGTTGAGATGAAAGATACTCCATCCTGTGACTTTGGTAAGCATGTTATACCATCCTGTCATAAGGAAGGAAAGAAAATCGTAGCTTATGATTATAAAGGATACTGGAAGGATGTTGGTACTCTCGGTTCTTACTGGGAGGCTAATATGGAACTTGTGGATATTATACCTGAATTCAACCTTTATGAAGAGTTCTGGAGAATCTACACTAAGAGCGACAATCTTCCACCACAGTATATCGCACCGGGCAGCAACGTACAAAAGAGTATTATTGGAGAAGGTACTGAAATATATGGAAATGTTGAAAAGTCCGTTATTGGTTCTGCGGTAAAGATTGGTAAGGGTGCTGTAATCAAGGATTCAATCATCATGAACAATGTTGAAATTGGTGATGGTGCAGTTGTTGATAAGGCAATCTTAGCTGAAGGTGTAGTAATAGGAAAGAATACAGAGCTTGGTGTTGGTGAATCAGCAGAGAATACTTATAAGCCTGCAGTTTACGCATTTGACCTTGTAACTATAGGTGAGAATTCAATTATTCCTGACGGCGTAAAGGTCGGAAAGAATACTGCAATTCTCGGCGAAACCACATTGGATGATTATCCTGATGGAGTGTTACCAAGTGGTGGATCTATAATAAGAGAGGCAGGTGAGTAATATGAGAGCAATAGGTATTATACTAGCAGGTGGTAACAGCAGCAGAATGGGAGACCTTTCCGCAAAGAGAGCAACAGCAGCTATGCCTATGGCAGGTTGTTACAGAGCTATCGACTTCTCACTGTCAAATATGTCAAATAGTCATATACAGAAGGTTGCTGTATATACACAATATAATTCAAGATCCTTGAATGAGCATCTTAACTCATCTAAGTGGTGGGATTTTGGAAGAAAGCAGGGTGGACTTTATATATTCACACCTACTATTACAGCTACTAATAGTTATTGGTATAAGGGTACAGCGGATGCTCTTTATCAGAATATCGGATTCCTTAAGGATGCACATGAGCCATATGTAGTTATCGCATCTGGTGATGGTGTATACAAGATGGATTATAACAAGGTTCTTGAGGATCATATCGCAAAGAATGCTGATATCACAATCGTAACAAAGGATATCAGAGCTGATGAGGATGATATATCCAGATTCGGAGTAGTAAAGGTTGGAGAAAATGGCAGGGTGATAGACTTCGAAGAGAAGCCATTAGTTGCCGAAACTTCTACAGCTTCTATAGGCGTATATGTTGTTAGACGTCGTCAGCTGATTGAGCTGCTTGAGACAACAGCTGCTGAAGGTAGAACAGACTTTGTTAAGGATATTCTTATCCGTTACAAGAATGTTAAGAGAATAAATGCATATAACCTTGATTCTTATTGGAGAAATATTGGTTCTATAGATTCTTATTATAAGACTAATATGGATTTCCTTAAGTCAGAGGTAAGAGATCATTTCTTCCGAACAACTCCTGGAGTTTATACAAAGGTCGAAGATCTTCCACCTGCAAAGTTCAATGGAGATGCGGTAACATCTAATTCACTTATTGCAAGTGGTTGTATTATAAATGGTTCCGTTGAAAATTCGGTACTGTTCAAGAAGGTTTATGTTGGAAATAATTGTGTTATAAAGAACTCCATCATTTTAAATGATGTACATATCGGTGACAACTGCTATATCGAGAACTGCATAGTAGAGAGTAGAGATACTATCAAGGCAAACACAGTTCATACTGGAGAAGCTGGTAATCCGAAAATTGTAATAGAGAAGAGCTTTAGATATACACTGTAGTGATTGGAGGGTTACAAAATGGAAATCACAGATGTAAGAGTTAGACGTGTAGCTAAGGATGGCAAGATGAAGGCCGTTGTTTCAATAACAATTGATAATGAATTTGTTATTCATGATATCAAGGTTATAGAAGGGGAGAAGGGTCTCTTCATTGCAATGCCAAGTCGTAAATCAGCAGATGGAGAGTATAGAGATATAGCTCATCCTATTAATTCTGATACAAGAGCTAAGATTCAGGAACTTATCCTTACTAGATATGCTGAGACACCAGAAGAAGAAATATAAAAAATAA
>JAILGP010000064.1 GCA_024696635.1 Eubacterium sp.
CATTCACATATGATAACATAAATACAAGATAATTGATATAGAAAAAAGAGACTTGTATAACAGCAAATATTAGATACAAAAAAGTAAAAATAATATTAATCATAAAAGGAGATACTTATGGCAATTAAAATATTTTGGGGAAACATACTAAAACAATTGAGACATGAATATGGTATAACACAGCAGGAACTGGCAGATGTAATGCATATATCCAGACAGCAATATTGTTCTTTAGAAAAAGGACGGGTGCAACCCTCTGTCGAGCATCTGGTAACATTATCAAACATATACGACACCGATTTATATAATTATGCAGCTAAATGCATGCCAGATGAGATGTTAGCGGAACAACAACAATTTAAACTAAGAATGTCACCAAGAAAATCATACGAAGTTCTAAAAAGGAAAAGGAAATCCCATAAAAGCATAAATGTCCCAGATCAATCAAACAAGAAGGATAATTATATAGATCCAATAAATGTAATGATTGAAGAAGAAAACGAAATACTTATATACGAAGAAACTCCCGACATAAATGCCGGGAGAAAAAAAGATAAATTTTAACTTCAAAACACCAAGACTAAACGCAGAACGCCCTCTTTTATATACTTTTCAATATATCAACTGCAGTATTAATCTTATCGTTAGTAAAAGCCTTTAAAACTCTATCGATTTTAAGCTTAGTATCAAGATCAAGCTCATAAACAAAAAGCTTATAAACACAACTGAGAGCTTGGTCTTTTTTATTATCCTCAAGAAGTCCTAATATTTCATCAATTCTTTCCTTAACTTCATTTTCAGAAAGCTTGATTCCATTAGTATTGCTAGTAAGAACCTCTGTTGTAGAGCCAACCTGAACACTAGTTTTACCGAGCCAGGCAGCTAGACCAACTACAACATTTTCCCATTCCACAACAAGACTTCTCCAGTTAGTTTCTGCAACATCAAGAGTATCATCTTTAGCCATATTTACATGATCATCAAAGCAGTATGACAGATGGATAGCACCGATATTTCTGGCTTTTTCCCTCATATTTCTGGCAAGCTCCATGTACTCATTATTCTTACCTGAATATAGAGCATCCATCATATCTGATACTACAACTTCATAATCATCACAAAATGTAGTCGCATCATATTTATATCCATCAACCTCTCCATCATAGCCCTTAAGAGCTTCTATATACCTTATGCCACAAGACTTAAGTTTTTCAGCATCCTCTGCATTTGTCTTAAGTTCCGAAAGCATTACAGCGTCATCAGGAAGCATTTTTTTAGGAGCGTGTTTAACAATAATATTCTGTATTATAGTCCTATCAATTGGTTTTCGAATTATGCCCTCAAAACCAATACTCTGGAAATAAATATCCGGTTCATCAACCTTTTCGTCAAGAATTATGTAAACTTTAGAATCGCGGCACTTGCTAGAAGGACTTTCTTTCATATTCTTAAGAGTCTGAATACCATCCATTCTCGGCATAGTTCTAGCAACTATGACAAGATCATATTTATCCTTAGAAACCTCCATCATGCATTCTATGCCACTTGCAACAGAAGATACATAACAGCCAGTCTGATCGATCATACGTTCCAGACTGATTCTTTCATCATAATCAGCATCAACTACAAGAACATAAAACTGACCTTCCGCAGTATAAAGATTCAAATTTTTCTCAATCTCAACATCCCTATCATAAAGACCAGTAAACTCGAAATCTCCAGATTTTTTATTCCTTAGATTCTGTATTTCCTTACGAATATCAATCATTCCCATAGCTTGTACCCCTATATCGTAGCTTTATATTAACCTCAAAAGTTAAAATGAATATTTTAAAATTCCCTACTATAACAAGTCCTAACAAAAGGATTAGAAAATATTAATTTTCTCACACTATGAATATACATCATTTTACAAGAAATGTCTAACCAAGAACAATCTTACGATAATTCTTTTTTCCTCTTCTTATAACAAATTCTTTTTCAAAGGCATCCTTGCCATAAGCAGCCTTAATATCAGTTACCTTATCCCCATTTACGGTAACTCCCCCCTGCTCAATAGCTCTTCTACCTTCCGAACGGGTAGGTACAAGACCAGCCTTAACAAGAATTGAAATAGCATCTATAAGTCCATCCTGAAAATCATCATCAGAAATCTGAGCCTCAGGCATATTTTCTGATCCGCCACCTCCAAATATTGACTTTGCGGCTGTTTGAGCCTTTTGAGCTTCTTCCTGACCATGAACAAGAGCTGTAAGTTCATAAGCCAATATTTCCTTAGCTTTATTCAACTCAGCGCCCTCCCATTTTTCCATTTCTCGAATCTGATCGAGAGGAAGAAATGTAAGCATTTTAATACATTTGACAACATCAGCGTCATCAATATTTCTCCAGTATTGGTAAAATTCGTAAGGTGATGTTTTCTCAGGATCAAGCCACACAGCACCCTTAGCAGTTTTACCCATCTTCTTTCCTTCCGAATTAAGAAGAAGAGTTATTGTCATAGCCTGAGCATCATCTTTACCAAGTTTTTTGTGGATAAGATCTCTTCCCCCAAGCATATTTGACCACTGGTCATCGCCACCAAATTCAAGGTTACAACCGTATTCCTCGTATAGTTTAAGAAAATCATAGCTCTGCATAAGCATATAGTTGAATTCCAGGAAGCTGAGTCCATCTTCACTTGCAAGTCTCTGCTTATAGCACTCAGCACGCAACATATTATTAACCTTGAACATAGAACCAATATCACGTATAAACTCTATATAATTAAGATCCCTGAGCCAGTCAGCATTATTAACCATCAGGGCCTTATCAGGACCAAATTCAATAAAACGACTCATCTGTTTCTTAAAACATTCACAATTATGATCAATCTGTTCAGTAGTCATCATTGTACGAAGATCAGTTCTACCAGAAGGATCTCCAATCATTCCTGTACCACCACCAACAAGAGCAATAGGTCTATTTCCTGCCATTTGAAGTCTCTTCATAAGACAAAGAGCCATAAAATGCCCAACATGAAGGGAATCAGCAGTAGGATCAAAGCCAATATAAAATGTAGCTTTACCATTATTAATAAGATCCCTGACACCATCTTCATCTGTAACCTGTGCAATAAGGCCTCTCTCAATCAGTTCTTCGTAAATCTGCATCGTAATTTCTCCTCTTTCCAAACGTTATATTATCTTTATATATTAACCAACTTATTATAACACCTCGTTTTTTATTTGTCTTGTTATATTTATGTTACTATACCAGTGGTTTATAATATTCCTTTTTAGATTCTCTATATCTTATATAACCAATTCCGCTGGCAAGTAATACTATATAAAAAGGACCAGTTATAGGTTGATTAAGCGTAACTATACACTGGCCGAAATAGCCTATACCACCTAACAAGCAGGCAATAACAACAGGATTTCCCTTTGCCCTCTTCCACATGTAAGTAAAGGATGCTACAGACATACCAATAAATGAAACAAAGCCAAAAATACCGATTGTTAGCAAATACTGAAGAAGCTCATTATGAGCATTATCATATTTCTTGCCAGTCACATCTATCATTTCTTCATAAAATCTCTGATTCATCAATCTGGCAATACATTCAATTCCATTCCCAAAAATCTTATTAAACAAATTAGAATCTTTAAACAAAACCCAACATTTAGTCCATATATATCCACGATAGGTTCCCCAGTTATAATCAAATTTAAATATTGAGCTTCCAGATTTAACTCCAATGGCAAAAGCCGCAATCACCGCAATCACAAACAGGCCACTAAAAACAATAAGGAATTTCCCAGATTGAAAAGCTTTATATTTATCGTAATTCGTTTTCCTAAATATCAGGCAAACTATTAGGATAAAAACAACAAACAAAAGTAACCCAAACATAATCTTAGGATTTTCTACAATCTCAGCTATACCATTGATGTGCCTCTGACTTCCGTCAAACACTTTATTTAATACAGCCATAAATAAAAGACCGGACACTACAAGCAATAGCCCGAACATATATTCTGTAAGTCTTTTATTAGAAATAGCAATATAAAACATTGCTATAAAGGCAATTCCAACCCCAAGATAAACATTATCACTTTTAGCCGGAATAATAGCCATACCCATACAGAAAAGCATAATTCCTGAAAACAGAGCCAGAAAATGTTTTTGCAGCCACGATATAAATCCATCTTCCTCATCATCCTGACAATCCGCATCAACATTCATTCCAAACACAAAAAGCGCAGCGAAAACCGGAATAAAGATAGATAAATACGACCCATAGGTATTTAGATTTCCAAACGTAGAAATAAATAGCTCCTTCTGTTTATCAACCACTTTTACCTTAAGATGAAAAGGATCCATACCAAAATGTTGCAAAAAAGCTGTTCCTAGGGAAACCGAAGCAGACAAAAAGAGGAATACAAAAACACTTTTCCCTATATAAGTCTGATAGGATAAGCATAAGAACACCAGCAAAAAGATAAGCATAAGGCAAAGACCATAATACCTTCCTGTAGTCCCAAGCCAAGCTGCTTTTTTATCAGGTGAAATAAAAAAGGCAATAAGATTAGCCACAAAAAACAAAAGAGCCCAAAATTCTGGCAATGCATATATTTTAGTATCTATTTTTAAAATCTTTGCACCAGGCTCATAATAACGGAGCATAAATATTTCAAGAATTAAAGCCATGATAAACAAAAGAACATAAAAAAGACCACCGATTTCAAAAACCTTTGCTCTGGTACCCGTGATATCAAAAAACTTGTTATGCATATATAAAGGGTAAAATGCAACTATATAAACAAGAAATATAGAATTAACTATATCCATA
>JAILGP010000100.1 GCA_024696635.1 Eubacterium sp.
CTTTTCCTTATTAAGCTTGAAGCCCTCACTTCCAAGTCTCACATAATCAAAAAGAAGAGTTATAAGTTCATTCATCCTTCCAGTTTTTCTCTGAATAGCTTCAAGATATTCATCTTTTTTACTATCATCAACCACATTGTCCTGAAGAGCCTGAGCATAACCAGCAACTGTAGTCATAGGTGTCCTAAGATCGTGAGCTATATCTGAAAGCATAAGATTCTTCCTGGACTCGTACTCATCATGAAGCTTCTTTTCTTCCTCACTAAGAATACTTACCTGTTTAGTTACCAAATGAGAATAATATATGGCTCCTATAACAAATGGTATTACAATAAGGATTAGCATGGCCAGGAGGATGAGTAGGAGAAATATCTCTGCTCCAACATCTATATCCCTTAATGTGGAGCTTCCATAAGAAAGCCTATCACCTGCCATATCCGATAATTTTTCAGCCAGACCATTAAAAAGTCCTCTAAAGGCTACTGGAATTATAATATTCAGAGCGCGAAATAAAAGAGAAATAAAAAGAGCAACTGCAGCAAAGAAAATCCCTGATAAACCTACCGACCAAAGACCTCCCTCTTCAAAATAAAAATGCGCCACTAAGGGAATCAGTGTAACATTGAGTATACCTATGATAATATACTCAACTACACCGACCAAAGCTATAACTTTCATGAAATTACGAATCAGGAATGATTGTAGTTCCTTATATTTATTCATGCCTTATTTCTCCAAACGATATCCCAGTCCACGAAGGGTCTTAATATATTCCGATGGGTCATCAGACAGCTTGGAACGAAGCTTACTGATACATACCATAATATTATTATCTGCTATTATAAAATCCTCGCCCCATCCAATTTCATATATCTGCTGCTTTGTAAAAACCTTGCCAGGATGAGTCATAAAATGTTCCATAATCTTATATTCAATAGAGGTAAGCTCTATAGGAACTCCTGCCTTAGTAAGAAGACAGGATTCAAGATCCAGTTCCAGATCCCTCACCTTTATTGTTTCCTTCTTCTCACTTCCAGAGCCAAGGGAATAGAATCTTCTCATATTAGAATTAACTCTTGCCACGGCCTCAAGTGGATTAAAGGGCTTAGCCAGATAATCATCAGCTCCAAGATTAAGACCTAAGATTTTTTCAGAATCCGCATCCTTGGCAGAAAGAATAATAACCGGAATATTACTACCTTCACGAAGCTTTCTTAAAACCTGATAGCCATCCATCTTAGGCATCATTATGTCCAGAACACAAAGATCCGGCGAATCAGTCCTTAGAAGAGACAGAGCCTCTAATCCATCCTTCGCTTCAACTACTGTATAGCCATCATTTTCCAGATAAAGTCTTAGGAGACTCCTGATTTCATCCTCATCATCAGCTATTAAAATTTTCTTATTCATATTCCCCTCACTTTCATAACCACAAACAATTGATTCTATTCTATACAATTAGCTTTTTTCTTTCAACTCTTTTACCCCTATAAACGGCCGTAAAATGTAATTTATACCCATACAATATAAACTGGAAAGAGCCCGTAAAAACAACCAGACCCTTTCCAATTTTTTTATTTATAACTTACTAATTCTAAATCTTTCTATATTCATATTTTAACTTACTAATTCTAAAGCATTCCATATTTTTATTTTAACTTACTAATCAGCTTTCCATATTCTTATTTACAATCAGCTATTTACATATAGTAATTTAATTATTCCTTTAAATATTCCTATGATTACTCCTCAATATTTCCATATCTAAGCTTCTCATAAAGCGCTGCTGATGTAGCTGCCTTATATGGGTCTACATAGAATACTGAAAGAATTCCACAGGTAAATACTGAAAGGAACTCCCATCCTATAAAGGAAAGATCAAGTACAAATGTCTTCCACTTCTGTCCATCCATCAGCTTCTTACTCATTGCAAATGCATCTTCCTTGGAAATGTCAGGATTTTCTGCAACAATATAAGGAATCATACGATACTCATACGACTTAATTATTCCAGGGATAATGAAAAGTAAGCTCCAAAGAAATGAATAAATATCTCTAAAGAACATTATCTTAATAACATTCTTATAGTTATGATCAAAACCATATACTACATTTGACAGGTTTGCTGGCTCATCAAGATTCTTAAAGAAAAATCTTCTGCATCCAAGCTCTAATGGATTAAAAATAAGCACATCCATTGCTATTACCACCGCAAAAACAGCTAAAAATACTATAACGAATACTACCAAAAATGTTATGCCAATGGCAACTACTTCTTTTTCTGTTAAATCATCAAAGCCCTCCATTTGTATTTCACCAGTTTTTGAATCAACCTGAAATTCATAGCTTTCACTATCTGTGTCAGATTTTTCAGTATCTGTACTTGCCGTCTCATTATTTCCCGATTCTGAAACAGCCTCTTCCTGGTCCTTTCCATCTGAGTTTTCTTCTTTGGATTCCTCATCTGCAATCTCAGAATTAATATAATTTGAAAAAGCAGAACCTGCACCACCACCTGCGTTTCCCCCAGATCCCCCTAAGATAAATGTAATTATCAGGGCAATCAGAACACTCTTCCAATAATTTCTCCTAAAGGATACCTTACCACGTTCCTTTAATTCTTTTCTTGTCCACATAACGAACCTCCTCTTATTAAAAACCATCCTCTATTTCTAGCACTGTGTAAAAGCTGATTTTTTTCCTCAGCACTTTTTCCCTTGCTATGTTTATATAATAAACCCCTATCCTTTCCAGAAAAATCTTCTAACCTTAATAAAGGCTTAACAATGGATTTTCTAATATTAAAATATGGAAGGTTTTAATAAAAAACAGGGTTGCCAGTATAACAACCCTGTTTTAAAAACATTATAATCTTTTTAAGCCTTTTCAAGCTTTTAAGACATTTTCAAAGCCCTGAGACTTTCTCTCTATCATTTCATCAATTCTGGATATATACTCCTCAATGTTTTTAACATTTTCCACCCTGTCAACACGGGTAGTAATTCCATTTTCAATATTAAGGAGTCTTGTTATTGCTCCAGCCCCCGCAGCGAAGGTATCAAGCCTTTCTTCCATAATAAATATATTATAGATACACTCATAGCCCTTCTTTGCATAGCCTACATTTTCAAGATTTCCAGCTATATTCTTCTGACGATATAGATAATAGGGATATAGCTGTGCAGCCTTGGCCCTTTCATCCACCAGCCCCAGCATATCATTCATATCATGATTAATAATATCCTTAAACTGACCAAATCTTTCATTCAGATGGGCTGTCCTCTTAATTGCAAGACTGTGAACTGTAAGAGATTCTGGTGCCATACTTTTAATCTCATCCAGTGTATATCTCATGGAATCCAGATTTTCATCCGGAAGTCCTGCAATTATATCCATATTTATATTCTTGAAGCCCACCTTTCTGGCTTCGTTCATAGCCCACTTTATGTCAGCAGGTGAATGAGCCCTGCCTATGGTTCTAAGGGTCTCAGCATTCATGGTCTGTGGATTGATGCTGATTCTATCCACTCCATGCTTCTTCATGACCTCCAGCTTCTCCTTCGTTATAGAGTCAGGTCTGCCTGCTTCAATGGTAAATTCCCTAAGGGAATTCATATCAAAACTCTCTTCAATATGAGTAATAAGGTCATCCATCTGCTTATCCGTAAGAGATGTTGGCGTACCACCACCTATATAAATAGCCACAAGGTTTCTGTTCCTGTTAAGGAAGGATATATATTGAAGCTCCTGCTTAAGAGCCTCCAGATAATCATCAACCCTGGATGCATACTCAATAAGAGGGTAAGCTGCAAATGAACAATAAAGGCATCTTGTTGGACAGAATGGAATTCCTATATAGAGACAATAATCTGTAACAGGATCCACCGTATCCATTATATCCTTCTCCCTTATTGCCACATCTGTTGCAAGAGCTCCCTTTGTTTCTGAAGCGTCATAGGTATATTGGTAATATTCTATTATCTCATCTCTTGTTTTTCCCTTAGCCAGAGCAGAGGATGCAATCTTAGTAGGACGCATTCCTGTAAGACTTCCCCAGGGAAGAGTGCGACCAGTATATTCTGAAAGCAGTCTGTAGATAGCCCTTTTCAGCTTATTACGATATCTTGCCCTGTCCTTGTAATCTCCATATACATAGGCAGAATAAAGGACATGCCCCTTTTCCTCCAAACGAAGTCTGGTGGTAACAAGCCTTGGTGCCTGATCTGATTTATCCCCAGACTGACCAGAATCATCCTTCTTACCTTCTTCAACTATATGAACCGGCCCATCATAGGTTTCCTGATAATACTGATTATCATCATAAAGAGCTGTTATCATGAGCTTAAACTCAGAGAACATATATTTACCATAGCTAGCAACCTCCTCAGGTCTTACAGCTCTGATTTTCTCCCCAAGGAAGAAGGCTGATATCATAGTCCTAAGATCAACTTCATATTCAGCATCATTTTGTACAAGTAATATCATTCTTATCACCAACCTTCATAATACAAAACATTTGTCTATATTTATAAAATAAGTATATCACTAATGAGTAAATAATGTTTTTTTTATTGAATATAATCTATATTTATAAAACAAAAAAGCTGTGCCCAAATACAAGCACAGCTATAATTGTATAATTTGTTTTATATGTTTTCAACCAAAAATATTACTTAATTACCTGTTTAATACTCTCCATAGAATCTATTCCTACCATGAATTAAATATTCTCCGTTGATTCTATTTCTTTCATGGATTTAGTATTCTCCATCGATTTTAAATCCGTGGTCAAGTGGTCCGCTGCCCTCGCCAAGATCAAGTCCTGATTCAAGAGCACCTGATATATAGATTTTAGCCTGATTAACAGACTGGTCCAGATTCTTTCCCTTAGCAAGATTGGAAGCAATGGCACTGGAAAGTGTACAGCCTGTTCCATGGGTATTAGGGTTATTGATTCTCTTTCCCTTAAACCACATATAATCCCCATCTCTATAAAGCAGGTCATTAGCATCATTTATCTGATGACCGCCCTTGCAGAGAACTGCACAGCCATAGGCTTCATATATTCTCTTAGCCGCCTCTATCATATCCTCCTCATTTGAGATAGAAATACCAGAAAGAACATTTGCCTCAGGAATATTTGGAGTTATAAGTGTAGCAATAGGCAGAAGTCTCTTCTTAAGTGTGGCAATGGCATCATCACTTATAAGCTTTGCTCCACTGGTGGCCACCATTACAGGATCAACTACTATATTTTTTGCCTTATACTCCTTAAGCTTATCTGCAATTACATTTATAAGTTCACTGGATGATACCATTCCAGTCTTAACTGCATCCGGATATATATCTGTAAATATAGCATCTAATTCTAATGCCAAAAATTCTGGCGTAACCTCCATAATTCCTGTTACACCGGTAGTATTTTGTGCAGTAAGAGCTGTGATGGCGCTCATTGCATAAACTCCATTGGCTATCATAGTCTTAATATCTGCCTGAATTCCAGCACCTCCACTGGAATCACTTCCAGCTATTGTTAAAGCGGTGTTCATATCTGTCCCCTCCTTATTATCTTACTTCCATTAATTGAAAGCCAATAATCGAAGCAATGTTTATTCCTCTAATACTAAAATATATATCTATTCATTATTTATTATCCTAATAATAAAATATATATATCTATTCATCATTCAATCTTCTAATTAATAATCAGCTTATCCAAGCGATATTCATTAATCAATCCAGGAAGCTTACCCTCAAGGCCAAAGTCAGAAATACTAAGAAGATATATATCTGCCAATTCCTTAAGTCCTTCCTGATTCATCTCCCCCTCTTTATCATAAACTCCTACAGTTTTATAGCCTGCCTTCATAGCAGTTTCAAGAGCATATAAGGAATCCTCAAACACAAGACACTCCTGTGGCTTTGTTCCCAAATATTCTGAAGCCAGATTGTAAATCAGAGGGAAATGTTTACTCCTTCCAACCTCACTGGTAGTATAGATTTTTTCTATATAGCCTGCAATTTCATTTCTCCCAAGAGCCCTCTCTATATGCTCTCTGGGGCTTGATGTTGCCGCTGCCATCCTGATTCCCTTTGACCTTAGATATTCCACCATAGCCTTTACTCCAGGCTTTAGGTCTACCTCATAGAAGTAAAAATCCTCGAGCATTTTGGAAATGCCTTCTATTATCTCATCTTCACTCTTATCCAGATCATAGTTTTTCTTCAGATAGTCAGCTCCCTGCTCCATACTCATGGAGAATAGAATATCTCCCAGGCCTGTCTCAGGAACCTTGCCTATACTTTTAAGATATCTTGCTCCCAGATCCTTCCATATTAGCATTGAGTTTAAAAGGACTCCATCAACATCAAATATTACGCCTTTAATCATCTATATCCACCTGTTTATCTGAATATTTTAAGCTTTTTATCCATAGCTATTATCTGAATGTTTTAAGCTTTTTATCCATAGCTATTATCTGAATATCTTAAGCTTTACCACACATTTCAATCATTTTATTTTTGAGGTCCTTTGTGGCCTCCACTATATCCCTTTGTCCATAGATAGCGCTTATTACTGCTATTCCTACTATTCCACTTCCGGCCAGGTCAGATACATTATCCTTTGTTATTCCACCTATGGCTATTACAGGAATTGATACTGCCTTACATATATCTCTCAAGGTATCATGGGATATATTCTCTGCATCATCCTTTGAGCCAGTTGGAAATACCGCTCCAACTCCAAGATAATCAGCTCCATGCTTCTCAGCCAAAAGAGCCTGTTCAACTGTCTGGGCAGAAACTCCAATTATTTTATCAGGTCCCAGCTTTGCCCTTACGTCACCTGCTTCCATGTCACTTTGACCCACATGAACTCCGTCTGCGTCTATCTCAAGAGCTATATCCACATTGTCATTGATAACAAATGGAACCTTATATTCCTTACAAAGTTTCTGTATCTCCTTTGCTTCCTGGAGAAATGAATCCTGATCCAGGTCTTTTTCTCTAAGCTGTATAAATGTAGCACCTCCATCAAGACTTTCCTTAACAACCTCGTAGAGACTACGTCCATTAAGCCAATGCCTATCAGTTACAGCATAAAGTAAAAGATCTTCCTTAGCGAATTTCATATTTTGCCCCCTTCTCTAATGTCTGGCCATCCATATTGTAAATGGCATCTATAATACGGTTACGATAGGTTGAATTACCATCGCCCTCCTGCATTCTATCCCATGCTATCTCACCGGCAAGTCCCATGGTAGAAACTGCAGCCGCTGCCCCTTCAAGTGGGTTTTCCTTATTGGCAACAACAAATGCTGTCATCATACCTGAAAGCTGACATCCGGTTCCTGTTATCTTGCCCATCTCCGGACGACCGTTTCTTATTACATAGCATTTGTCCTTATCAGCCACAAGATCAATAGCTCCAGTTATGGCAATAATAGAACCACTTTTCTCAGCAAATGCTTTGACAAACCTTACAGCAGAGTCAAGGGTTTCCTCAGTAACTGCATCTGCAACATCTGCGTCAACCCCCTTAGTTGTTCCACTTCCAAGGGCAAGGGTTTTAATCTCTGATATATTACCCCTGATAACATCAAACTTAATCTGATCAATAAGCTTAATAGCTGTATGAGTACGAAGTGTTGATGCTCCTGCCCCAACGGGATCAAGAAGAACAACATGTCCCAGCTCATTTGCCCTTTTTCCAGCGCGGAACATTCCTTCTATGCTATTCTTATTAAGGGTTCCAATGTTAATATTAAGGCCCCCACATATACTGGTTATATCTTCTACATCCTCTGGTTCATCTGACATAATAGGACTTCCACCACAGGCAAGAAGTACATTGGCCACATCATTTACAGTTACATAGTTTGTTATATTATGCACCAGTGGAGTAGTTTTTCTTACATTTTCAATAATATCTGCAAACATGATTACACCTCTTTCTTCCTTAATATTTCATATACCACTAAAAAATAAAAAGAGCAGACACATGGCCCGTCTGTTCTTAAGTTTATTAAATGTACCTTCATACGACCGTAATTATAGCCTTTTAAGTGATTTATTTCAAGGCGTAAGACAGCCCATAAAAAAACAGGTGAACGTCTCTCCACATTCACCCGTTTTACTTCTCACTCCATGGATTATCTTCCAGCACCCTATGAACCCAGTCGATAACCTTTACGTATTTAAATGCAACCATTGATTATTTAAAAGCGTAAGGAGAAAGTCGACTCATATAGTAACACATACTTTGGTCATAAAAATTATTATTGATAAAAATAACAATAAACTTGTAAAAATGTAAAGCTC
>JAILGP010000105.1 GCA_024696635.1 Eubacterium sp.
GGCTCAGGTGGTCCTGGTGGAGATGGTTCCGGCGGTGGTCCTGATGGCGATAGTACAGGTGGCCCTCCTGATATGGGAGATGGGGAAATGCCTTCTGATATGGGAAGTGGCGGTCCTGATGGCGATAGTGCAGGTGGTCCTCCAGATATGAATAGTGATGATTCGGATTCAGAAGATAGCCAAGATACTGGTGAAGGCGCTCCTGCAGATATGGCAGAAGGAGAGGCTCCTACAGATATTGATAGTGACTCAGAAGAAGCATCAGAAACAGAGGAAGTTGGTACTCCGGATTCGGGTACAACTCAGGCAGCAGGAAGTAAAACAAATTCATCAAATTACTCATCCTTTGAAGAAATGCTTGAAGCATATCAGGCTGATATAGCTGAAGTAGAAGCAGGGGATCAATATGGAAATAATATAGTAGAGCTTTATGATCCAACAAATTATATTGGAGCAGAAGGAACAAATAATCCAACCTGGACAAGAATTCTTATGGGAGCATCTGAAGGAGATATCTCAATGATGAATTCACTTAATCTTCAGATAGCATGGCTGGCAGCCGGAACAGACGCAGAAATAGAATGGCAGTGGAACGGTGGACACGTACCTTCAGAAATACTGGGAGATTCATTAGCGCTCTATGTTGATATGATGTATGGAAAATACGTTGACGGAGCAGTTGAGATTACTAAGGAAGCCCCAACAGGACAGACCACGAATGGCACAGCCACAGAAGCCAGTGGAACAGATATATCAAGCTGGGTAAGCTACGACAGTGAAAATGGCGCAACATTCTCATTAGCAGATGCAGCAGCCTACCGTACAGCAGGCGCAGCCAAAGCAATCCCGGGCTTTGACGTAATGGACTACGGACAAGAAGACTACGTATTCGGAAGCTCTACCCAAGACGCAAGACACTGGGATAGACATGTACTTGACGTATTCGAAAAATATAAAGACGTACTAAGCGAACTCTTCTAAATTTACCAAAAGGGACAGACCCCTTTGGCAAATCGCGGATTTGGTAAAAATGTCCCTTGGGAGAAATTCTTCCAGGGGGCTTTTTTATGTGGATTTGAAATGTAAAATAATATGCAATTTTCATAATAAATCTCTTGTAAATTATCTTAACCTACCCTTGATTGCATGGGGAAATGTGAAGTATAATTACTAATGTATGGGGTAAAAAAAGATGTAATAATCAATGGGTAAAAGTATTTCATAAAGTAGTAAGTTACTATTAAAAATGCTCAATATAAGGGAATGCTATAAGTAGAATTTATAATTATTGAGTTTGTGAGTTTAAATATTATTTGAGAAGGGAATACTTAATATGGCAAAAAATAAGATGAATAAAAAGATAATTTCTTTAATACTCTCGGGGTTTATGGTTGCCTCGAGTTTTGTTATGCCAAAAAATAATATGATAATACATGCTGCGGTTGGTTCAGGCTCTGCAAATACTATACCAGTAAGGGAAAATGTGGAAACCCAGGCAACAGATACAAGTATTATTATAGGCGTTGAGGGTGTTAATGTAACAAAGGACATGCAGACTCTTCTTGATTATATTAATGCTGAAAGAAAATATGCCTGTGAGAAGGGTTTTCCTAATCCGGCTGATTCTGATTGTGATCCCCTTACAATGGATGATTATGTGCCTTTAAAAATAGGTATAAATTGCAATAAAGCGGCCACAATCAGGGCTGCTGAAGCGGCTATTAAATTAAGTCACACCAGACCTAATGGAAAAGATACATTTTCTGTAATAAGAGCCCTTTGTTCACCTTCAGCTATTTCTGAAAATCTTGCCTGGACACTTCCTTCAAGTTCTTCAAGTTCTTCAAGTTCTTCAAGTTCTTTAAATGGAAGTACTCCTTCTGAAATAGGTGGCTGGATCGATGAAAGAGATAATTGGATAAAATATGCTAAAAATCCGTCTGCTTTACCAGATGGAGAGCAAATGGGACATTATGAAACCCTTATTGATCCTACTTATAAGTTCACAGGTATGGCGTCATTTAATCCTACAAATGATTCTGCCCCTTATGATTGGACAGGTACCGCTGGGGCATATGCAAATGAGGACCAGGAACTTACAAGCCTTCCGGGGGCTCAGAACGAAATCTATATTCAAAAAATTCCAGTTTTAATATCAGATGTAGTGAATATGGATATTGTGGGAGATTCACTTATACATATTGGGGATTCACCATCCTATAAATTATTGGTTGCGGTTACTGAGGGTGGAGTTAGAAATAATACTACAGTGGACTGCCCTGTGTATGCTGGGGTGACCTGGAGTAGTTCAGATGAATCCATTCTTGAAATTGATGGTGATGGTAATCTAAATGTTAAAAAAACAGGTTCCGTAACAATTACTGCAACTATAGGTGGCGGCACAAGTAAAAAAACTATAAGCAGGGATGCATTAGTTGTTCCGGAAGGTGTGGAGATTACCAGTGTTGATAATCCGGAGATGGTAATAGTTGAATCAAATAAAACACCAGTATTAAGCAAGACAGTAAAGGCCCATCTTAGTAATGGAGGGTCGATTGATATTGATGTTACATGGGATGAATATGATAGTTCAGAGTTATTAACATTTTATAATTATAATGAATTTACTGTCAGTGGAAAGGCTTTTGGTTATGATGTAAGTCAGGTAGTGCATGTTAATGAAGCTAAAATAAATGGAACCACTCCTATATACGTAGAGGTGGTTAATGGAAAAACTACAATAACAAAGGAATTCGAGAGTGGTGAATATATAGAAACAGATTCAGGAACGGATATTCGTTATCCTAAAGCTGGCGTGAATTTGGCTAATGGATATATGTATTATTCATATCCAGTAACCTGGGATTCAGAGTCATTAAATTATTATAAAACAAGACAGGGTGGGGATTTTACATTACATGGAATTACTACAGTTTATGTGAATAGTAATAAAACTCCTTTAGATGTATACGTGAACCTTCGCGTTAAACCAGCCACAGTTACTAGTGTGGAGTTTCTGCAGGATGGTGCAACTATAGAAACAATAAGTGGTACAGAACCAGATTACCCCAAGGCTACAGTAACCTGGTCAAATGGAGATGTAGTTGAAGAAGACATAACCTGGGCAGACCCAGACCCTTCCGAATCATATAGTGATGCAAATGATCCTTCTCGTAAATATATGATGAAGGATGGTGGAACATATAGTCTTACAGGAACATATGGCGGCAAGTCCACTACAATTACAGTCAAGGTTAATCCTGCGACTGCAAGTAAGGCTGAACTTAAGACAGAAGATCAGACCAGAACAGTAAAATGTGGTACACCACCGGAGCTTGCTCAGAAAGCAGTTGTTACCTGGTCCAACGGAGATAAAACAGAAGAAGCCATTAGCTGGGATACCCTTAATGAAGAGGATTATAATCAATTAGAGGGTAAAACCTATAGTGTAAATGGAAAATGTAAAGGACTTGCTGTTTCTACTAAGATAACAGCCCTGCCTGCAACAATAGAAAGTATAGACCAAATAGCTGATATTTCTGTGCCTGAAAGAGTTGATCCAAGCTCTAAATTACCTAAGACAGTAAAGGTTAATTGGAATAATGGAACTAGTACTGATGTGGAAGTTACCTGGGATGCAATAGCTTCCTCTTCATATTCCGAGCCAGGAACCTTCGATGTATCAGGATATATAAATGATATGGAAGGTAAAAAAGTAAATGTTAGCTGTATTGTAAAGGTAACTAAGAGGGCTTTAGTGTCTATAAGCCTTAAAGATGGAACCCTTACTTCAGATACTTCTAAATATAGCTATGACATTTCCGATATAAATGGAAATATTATAGCGACTTATGATAATCAGGAAAAGGTTGAAATATCAATTACATCTGATATGATTTCTGGCTTTGATCCAGATTCCACTGACCTTAGTCAGGATATAGTGATCAAGTATTCAGATGGTGGAATAGAAAAAAACATATCAAGTAAAGCATATCTCATAAAGAGAACAGGTATTAAGATAAGCACACTTCCTGATATTACAGAATATGTGGAAGATCAGTATGATGATTTACAGATAGGCGGAATAGAAGTAAAAGAAATTCTTGAGGATGGTAAAGAAAACAAGATTAAGGAAAGTATTGTTCCTCAGACTCAGTACAGCCTTAGCAATTTTTCAGGCTATGATTCCATGGCTGTAGGCAGTCAGACAATTACACTTGCCTTATATGGATTCACCGATACATTTGGTATAAATATAAAGGCAAAAGAACTTCAGAACATTTATCTGGTTTCAGAACCAAGTAAGCTTACCTATGTTGAGGGACAAAATCTAAATATGGATGGCTTTGTCTTAGAAGGAGAATATGATAACGGTAAGAGAGAAACCTTAAATCTCGATAAAGCATTAATAAGAATGAATGCCAATATCACATCTGATCCTAAGACGACCACTCTTGGCCAGGAAGTAAGCTTAGAGGAACCGGGAAATGTAAAAATATACGTATTCTATCCTTTAGGAAATGAAGGAAATACATATTCCTATTCATATGTTACATTTGACCTTACCGTGATAGAAAAGGTAGTTGAAAGCATAAGTATAAGCAAAAATCCAAGGCAGCTTTCCTTCCCTCAAAGTGATATAACATATCCTGATTATAAGTTTTCTGATGGTCAGTTAAATGTAATATATAACGATGGAGAAGAAAAGAAGGTAGCATTTAAAGATGCCCAAATATCAGGCTTTGATATATCAAAATTAGGAACACAGACGGTTAGTGTTACTTATGGTAATAAGACAGACAGCTTTGAGGCAAGTGTAAGGGAGCCTGTATTACAAAAGACCTATCTGAAAGCCCCTGACATGGTAGCTTATGCCCAAGGAGAGAGTCTGGACCTTGCCGGAATGACAATTAATTTCTTATATGATAATGGCCTGGAAGATGTTATTTCCATAGAGGATGCAATAGCTGGTGGAGATGCAAGTGTTAGTTTTTCAGATAATAGCTCCATGACAGAATTAACAGATGGAGATAAGGAGCTTCTTGTTAAATATAAGGATGAAATTATCAAAGATATAAATGATTCAGCAATTACTATCAGCGTAAGCAAGAGAACTGGAATAAGAGTAAAGACTAATCCAGATCAGACTGAATTTATAGAAGGCTTGCCTCTTGATATAGAGGGACTTGAACTGGAGTCTGTATTTGAAAACGGTAAGACATCCCTTATTCCTTCTTCGGATTATTCCATAAATGATGTATCAGGTTATAACCCGGATAAGATAGGAAATCAGACCCTTACAATTAAAGTATATGGTCTTGAAACTAATTTGGATGTTTCTGTAAGAAAAAAGAGAATAGCATCTATGATGGTTTCCACACTTCCAGATAAAACAGTTTATGCGGCTGGTCAGCCTCTGGATATAAGGGGAATGGAAATTACAGCAAGCTATGATAATGGCACGACAGGAATACTCAGCTGCAGTAATGATGGAAATACAGATATAAAGCTTTCTGACATAAGAATGAATGTTGGTAAAAGTGGAAATGGAAAAGCATGGGATACTTCCAGGCCTGGAAATAATACCTTCTCTGCAACTATAAGGGAGGACTACCAGGGAGCTCCTTATATCAAGGCTGATTTTAATATTACAGTTGAAGCGAAGAAAGCCCAGTCCATTGAGATTATAGAAAAGCCTACCGATCTTACCTATATTCAGGATGATGTAAATTATAATGAAAGCACAAGTTTTAAAGATGGAAGACTTAAGGTAATCAATAACTGTGACTTTGTGGAATATGTAGATTTTTCAGATGCAAATGTAATAATCAACGGTTTTGATATATCTAAGGTAGGAAATCAGACACTTACAGTTTCCTATGACGGACAGACAGCAAGCTTTGATGTTACAGTTACAAAGCCAGAGGTATTAAGTAAGGCTATTACATCACCAACAAAGACTTCTTATACACAGGGCCAGACCCTTGATATGTCAGGAGCAAGCTTTGTAATAGAGCTTAGTAATGGCTGCACTGAAGAATATGACCTGACTAATTCTGCGGATATTGCAAATCTTAAGAGCAAATATGGTTATAAAGTTAAGGCCCAGTTCTGTGATGAGTCAGGAAATCCTACAGATTCATCAAGTGTTGGAACAAAGATACTTGTGGTTTCCTGCATTGATGCTAATGGAAATAAGGAAATAGTTCCTATGTCCAGTGGAGTAGAGGTTAAGGTTGAAGTTAATAAGCCAGAAGATGATTCAAACAGCTCCAATAATTCAAACAATGGATCTGATTCAAGCGGCTCCGGTTCCAATAATTCAAATAATGGAAATAGCTCCAATAATGGAAACAGCTCCAATAATGGAAACAGCTCCAATAATGGAAATAGCTCCAATAATGGAAACAGCTCCAATAACTCAAATAGCTCAAATAATAAAGCAAGCCTTGTAACAGGAGTAAATGGCAGCCAGTACATTAAAGCTGATGGTTCCTATGCAAGAAACGAGTGGGTAACTATAAATGGAGTTCAATACTATTTTAATGCTGATTCCTACAATGCAAGTAACGAATGGCGCGATGGCAAATGGATAAGCATTGATGGAAGCTGTACTTATTCAGGACTTTTAGTCTGGAAATGTAATTCCACAGGATGGTGGATAGAAGATACAGCAGGCTGGTACCCAACAAGCTCCTGGCAGAAGATTGATGGCGTATGGTATTACTTCAATGCATCAGGCTATATGGCTTCAAATGAATACTATAATGGATACTGGTTTAATAGTGATGGCTCATGGGATGATAAGTATTATCTTACATGGAAATCCAATGCTAGTGGATGGTGGGTTGAGGATATCTCAGGATGGTGGCCTTCATCAAGCTGGTTAAAGATTGATGGCTACTGGTATTACTTCGATGCATCTGGTTATATGGTAAGTAATACTTACATAGATGGATATTGGATCAGTTCTGATGGCGTCTGTTATTAAATAATAAAATTAAATAGTATATTAGATAATATATTATAAAATTTATTAGATAATATAGAATTAATTAAATAAGTAGCTTTATAATAATAAAAACCCGCAGGTAAGATTAATTTCAAACCTGCGGATTTTAAATTATATAGTAATAATCATTTTATGCTCTTTCTTCTCAATATACATGAGAGAATCGGCTTTTCTTAAATACTTCTCTGAAATACTATTGATATTATCCTCCTCTTTTATAGGTTCAGGAATCTTGCAATAGCATCCTATACTTACAGATATGTTAAATACTTTATTATCGCTTGAAGTGGTTTCGTCAATAGCCTTACGAAGCTTTTCCATATATTGTACAATCATTTCCTGATTATAATTCTTTCCCAGAACAACAAATTCGTCACCGCCGGAACGGATGCAGATTTCATTGTTTAAGGAAGCAGCCCTCATGGCATCTCCTATGGTACATAGACAATAATCTCCTTCATCATGTCCGTAGGTATCATTAATATGCTTCATATTATCCATATCTATAAGAAATACAGCAAGTCCGGAATGATTCTCGGCACATTCCTTGTAATAATCTTCAAAATGTATTCCATAACCACGTCTGTTATAAAGACCAGTAAGCATATCTGTGATATATAGATTTTGCAGGCGGTCAACAGAATACTTAAGCTCCCTTCTGATTCTCCAGTTTTCAAGCATAGTGCTGACACTGATAAACCAGGACTTTACATTGGACTGAGCCATATTCTCCAGATCTGGGGAAATAATAAAATAACCGAAGAAATACTGAAGATGATGTATAGGGACCAAATAGTATGCATTTGGATCATCCATCATTTCCTTAGGAAGAAGCTGACCCTTATTTAACATTTCCCGCTTAATTGGTTGTCCATTATAAATACCGCAGACAACCTCAAACCTTGTGTCTTTAAAGTCAGAATTATCTTTGAAAACCTTCCTTTCTTCCCAGCCATCTACAAGGCAGAGAACTGCATCCTTAAAGCCGGTATCTTCACAGCAGTTTTCTTCAATCTGATCATATACTTCTTTGTTGGATGTAGCGTTAGATATATTAACTATCAGGTTTGAACTGGATCTGGAAAGCTGACCAAGATTACTTATTATAGTGGCGTAGCTTTCTCTAAGATCATCTGTCTGATATATATGCTTAGGCTTGCATCCACATGACTGACGAGCCTTAAGAATACCAGGTTCTTTGGTGACTCTAGGTGGATTTTCTTTGTTCCATATTTTCTTAAGGATTTTAATTCCGTCCTTACCAACCTGTTCAAATGGTTGGGCAGAAGTGGTAAGGGATGGATCATGAAATGCAGACTGAACAACATTATCGTATCCGGTAACTATGACTTCTTCAGGAATCAGGAAGCCTCTTTTGCTAAGCTCATTCATGATACCTATAGCCATATAGTCATTGGCACAGACTATGGCATCTGGAAGAATCTTGTTGGAGTTATCCTTATATAAATCCAGTATCTGGTTTACAACAGATTCTCCACAGGAATACCAGAGATTTCCATATATAATTTTGTCTTCAGAAAATGGAATGTTATGTTCCTCCAGGGTTTTTATAAAGACATTAGCCCTGTTTTGACAGAAGGATATGTCTCCGGGACCTGCCACATGGATAAAATCTTTGCAGTGATGAACATCAATAAGATGCTCAATTAATTGTTTTAGAGATATATCCTGATCATTAATTACACTAAGGGAATTCTCGCTTAATACTCCAAGAGTGACAGCGGGACAAGGTGCATTTTTCTTGATATCCTCTATCATACTCAGGAAAAAGTCTGGCATATAGGTGTCGTAGGTTATGAGACCGTCGAAGTTACTAAGATCAGGTAAGCGAAAAATGGTTGAATTACCGTAATCAAATTTAGTTAATTGATAGTGGTCCGCTGTTTTATCCAGGGTTGAAAAATTATCACTGAAGCTTGCGAAAAAGAGAAGCTTTACATTCTGTCGAATGGCTTCCAGGATAGTTCCGTATTCAGTTTCACGAGCCATATCGCGGTATATATCCGCTAAAAATGCAGCTACGATTTTCCTATCCATTAACTATTTCCTCACATAGAAAAGATATATATAACTTTTTTATATTATAACAATTTATAATGATGTCAAAAAATTGATATTAATTTATATCAGGATACATAATAAATACACG
>JAILGP010000125.1 GCA_024696635.1 Eubacterium sp.
CAAATAGATATTGTGAATCAGAATTTAACTCATATATTTTCATTATTATACTTATAGAATCATCAACTAAAGGCATATGTCTATATCCATGCTTGGTTCTTCCTTTTAGATAGTCAACATTTCTATATGTTCTTGGAGAAATATTTAATTCTGAATCCATTTCATAATATGTTTGCATTTGTTCATGTATGTGTACTACTCTATTCTTAAAGTCAATTAATTCTTTTCTTATTGCCAGTAGTTCTCCAATACGTACCCCAAGATAGAAATTTAAAACTATAGCTAATCCATATATGTCATCATTATGGTTAGTTAGTATATGCTCAGATAGTGGATGTTTGTATCCACGAGATGTCGCACTGTATCCTTCATGATAAGGATTTCGGAATATGCAAGGATGTTCCTCACGATTAAAAGAAGTTCAGGCAGAAGCATCATCATATCTGGTATCAGCTACAGTATATTATAATGCTGATAATGTTAAAACTATAAATGATGATACTTTTATAATCGGCAGTTTTCTTTTATCTGACATGGGAGATATTCCCATCGAAAAGATAGTCCACTATGAACTTGTAGGCAAAGAAAAAATACTGCCACTTATACTGCTTAGTTCAGGAGATAATAATTTGATTACAAAAATGGTTATCAAAAAATAAGCTAATAGTATTTGTCCAGTGTAATCTTCATATTCTTAACAGTTTCTACTATAATCTTTGACTGCTGATTATTGCATTTATCTATTAGTTCACTGATTTCTTGTTTTATAACTGAGTTATTTACTATCGGCTGATCATATATAAGAGCATCTGTCTGTACAGATAAAGCCTCAGCTATCTGTACCAGTACACTTAAACTCAGCTTGGTGTTCCCTGTCTCTATGTGGCTCATATGAGGAATTGATATTCCCACCATCTCTGCCAGCTGTTCCTGTGTAATGCCCTGTGCTTTTCTATACTTTCTAATTCTTGTGCCAATCGAATAATAATCTAGTTCCTTCATTTCTATCACCGCCCATACAATTAAAATTCACTTGAATTGTATAGATAATTTTATTAAACTTTCATAAAGCGTATGGGCGGAATAATATGTATATGGTTTAATTCTAGATGCGGAGGCGATGTATATGTTTAAAAGTAAAAAGAGAATGTCCTTAATACTAGCATTAGTATTAATCATCGGAAGCTTTTATATTAGCGGTTCTTATGCAAATGCTGCTAGCGGAAGATGGATTCAGACTAATGGTCGCTGGTGGTATCAGTATGCTGATGGTGGTTATGCACAGAGTGAGTACATTGATGGCTATTGGCTTGATGGTGCTGGATGGTATGACTCCGCTTGGAATGGTCATTGGGCTTCAAATAATACTGGATGGTGGTTTGAATCAGGAAGTTGGTATCCTACTAATCAGTGGCTTAAGATAGATACCAAGTGGTATCACTTTAATGGTTCTGGTTATATGGATGCTAATAAGTGGATTGGCAACTATTATGTTCAGGGTGATGGCTCAATGGCTACAAGTAAGTGGATCGGTGATTATTATGTAGGCTCTGATGGGGCTTGGATGCCAAACAAGACTAAGGAAGGCTCATCTGGTGGAAATAATAATAACAATCAGCAGTCAACTACAGAAGCTCCAAAGGTAGAATGTTCAAAAAGTCCGAATGGTAAGCATAACTGGCAGGATTGGTATGAGCCTAAGGAATATTATGTGGGATTAAAGTGTCATTGCCAACATTGTGGATTTGAATGGATAGCTGATCAGATGCCTTCAGGATATACTCATGTATGTGATGATGGATCTGTGTCAAATTATACTACTTGGAAAGAGTATGAAACTAGGATGGAATATGCTTATACTTACTGTACTTACTGCAACAAACATAAGTAATAATCATGTTATCAAAGGGATTTAGCTTTCATCTAAGTCCCTTTTTTTTTAATCTCTGAAAATTTTGTAAAGATTTAATATAATGCTATTATATATACAGAATAAACAATAATATAAAGGAGAATGTGTCATGAAAAAGAAAAGTATAGCTTGTTTATTATCTCTTGTTACAGTGGTAGTTTTAGTTTTGATAAATGGGTTTTCTTCTGATGCAGCTAGTGGAAAATGGCAGCAGACAAATGGCAGATGGTGGTATCAGTACAGTGATGGTGGTTATGCACAGAGTGAGTACATTGATGGCTATTGGCTTGATGGTGCTGGATGGTATGACTCTACATGGAATGGTCATTGGGTTTCCAATGACACAGGATGGTGGTTTGAATCAGGAAGTTGGTATCCTACTAATCAGTGGCTTAAGATAGATACCAAGTGGTATCACTTTAATGGTTCTGGTTATATGGATGCTAATAAGTGGATTGGCAACTACTATGTTCAGGGTGATGGCTCAATGGCTACAAGTAAGTGGATCGGTGATTATTATGTAGGCTCTGATGGGGCTTGGATTCCTAATAAAACTAAGGATGATTCATCTGGAAACAATAATAATAACAATCAGCAGTCAACTACAGAAGCTCCAAAGGTGGAATGTTCAAAAAGCCCAAATGGTAAGCATAACTGGCAGGATTGGTATGAACCTAAGAAATATTATGTTGGTGTGAAATGTCATTGCCAACATTGTGGATATGAGTGGATAGATGGTAGTCAACCTGCTGGGTGGACTCATATATGTGCTGATGGTGCTGTCTCAAATTTCACATGTTGGGATGAATATGAGACAAGAATGGAATATGCATATACCTATTGTACATATTGCAACAAACATAAATGAAAATCATGTTATCAAAGGGATTTAGAATGGTTCTAAGTCCCTTTTTGATCTCTGAAAAATAATAAAAACTCAATATAATGCTATTATATATACAGAATAAAGATTAATATAAAGGAGAATGTGTCATGAAGAAAAAAATATTAATTATTTTTTGTGATATTTAAAGTTTTATACCATATTATATATGAGCATTAAATAGGTTCATGTGGTTTCTGCTTTCTTGGATGTAAGCACATGGAATAATACAGTGCAAATGTGTGTAAGGCTTTAAGCCCTACACACCGAATGTATGGGGAGAGGTAAAATACCTCTCTCCATAGTTTTTTTTGGAATTTTATTCCATTTTTAGTAGATAGTAATTATAACAAAACACATTCAATTCATGTTGTTTATTTTGAGATTAATCCTATCCGGTTGTATAATCACCTTAAAAGAACGGGGGATATGAGTTATGGTTGCAACAAGAGAAGATGTTCAGAATTTTGTTAGAGAAATTTCAAATAACGACTTAAACAAGCTATGTTATATAATAAATAACACCTTTATTTCTAAAAACATGACATGTGAAGAAGCATTAAAAACCTTTCTGGAAAAGATGAAAGCTGCAGAAGATGCAGTTGCAAGGGGAGAATATAAGACATCTGCAGAGGTACATACAATTCTAGGAGTTTAATGCTGTGAGAGAAGTTATTTATTCAGATGATGAAAGAATCGATATATTGGAAATGTTTAATGAAAAGGAAGACTTATTTATGTTTTATTTGGTATTCATATGAGAAGTCAGGAGTCGATTGACTACTGGGGAGAGTAATAGGAGTGTTTGCAGAATTGTCGGAGTTCCTGTAAACCTCCTATTTATAATACTTCCCGGAAACCAGGACTGTTCGACCCCGGTCGCCGGCACATGCATAAAAAAAACTCAGTCTCATGAATTTATGAGGCTGAGTTTTTTTGTTAGAATAATTCTATTATAATCATTATCTGAACCGTTATTAGCCTATTGATATAGCTATTATCAGAACTTTTATTAGCCTATTGATATAGCTATTATCAGAAATATAATTAATAGTTATTATTAGGACTGTTACAGAATTATTATAATTCGAATTATTTTAATACTTAATAATTAAATAGAAGCCTTATAAGGATTCTTTAATTACAGTCCAATATTTAATAACAAGGTTTTCGTTTAACTCATTATCATCAAGAGTAACACCTTGAATTTCATATTCAGAGCTTCCTATTTCTCTTGTAAAGGTGAGAGTTGTATTTATTGTAGTGCTATTAGTTGTACTACCAGAATTATCTACATATACTGTTCCATTTCCGTGAAGGGTAAGTATTTCTAAACCATCTTCGATATTAGTACTTGCTTCTGTGATTGTAAATCTTCTTTTGAGTTTTACTCCCAGGGTCTGACCTGCCTTTATATTCTGTTCATAAAGAGCAGCCACCTCGTGACGAACATGCTGGCTTTCGAAATTTAGTGTATTTCCAAATTTATTTTGGGCTCGTCCTATGGTTACGCCAACCATAATGAATGCTATTACAGTCAGTAAGCTGAAGACAATTCCTATACCATTTCCCACTACAATCCTATTACGATAGATTGGATATAAAAGACCAAGAAAAATTGCAAAGATAAAAAGTCCTATCTTTTTTTCACTTAGGTTATAAACCAGTATTGAGTCAAATATTATATAGGCTTCCACTATAATGAGAAATACTGGCAGGTTTCGTATGGAGAAAAGTATATCTACGCTGGGCTTTGTACATGCCAGGGCCAGAAATATTACCAGGAGAATGAAGAAAGCATATAAAATATATTCTGAAACCTTAAGAAGTCTGGCATTTTTTTTACGTATTTCCTGACTGGTGGGAGCTAGTATTTCGGCTGCCCTTTCTTTGGAAACCATGAAGGAATTTTTTTCCAGATCCTGATCCCATTCATTTATTGCAGTTCCAGCATAACCTGTATTTGTTCCGCTTCTTGAATAATCATTACTATATTTTCTATGAGCATCATCAACCCCTTCGGAATGTAATGCTTCTTCAAAGAAAGAGGAATTAATTAGTTTTCCAGTTCCCTCTGCCTGCTCTGGATCCTTTTTTAATTGCATTTATATACCCCCTATTTGCTTCAAATAAAGCCATCAACGTTATAGGTATAACATGATGGCTTTACTTATTGTTTAGTAATTTTTAAATAATTATTCTTTTACAAATACAGGATCTGAATTAAAGATATCGTTATCACTAACCCATACAAGAGTACCATCTTTAATAGTCATAGTACCTGAAAGGTTCTTGGCCAGAGGTGTTTCTGTTTTCTTAGTATTTGATGTGTAAACAGCTCTTACCTTGTAGCAATCTTCATATTTAAGAACACCCTTTTCATCAAATTTTCCTGAAAGTGTCCATTCTGTATATTCCTTTGTTCCAGTTTTAGTATTGGTACTACTTGTGCTTGAAGCATCTTTTGGCCAATAGATAGATATATTGTAGGAACCGTCATCCTGCTTCTTGATTTCCATATAAGCTGCTTTATCTTCCTTTTCCTTGTAGGTTCCACTATAGTCTGTAGTAGCAGCTTCTTTCTCTTTTTCTTTTTCTTTCTCTTCAGATTTAGCTTCGCTCTCTGTTGTATCTGTTGACTTTTTAAATATAGTTTCTTTAGCTATATTTTCATATTTATCATCCCAGGTCATAACACCATCTGTAATGTTTATTGATCCTGTAATATTCTTTTTAACAATATTTGTTTCTGATGAAGCATCCTTTTGGTATGTCACTGTTGACTTTGTACCGTCAGTATAGGTAAGAGTTCCTTTATCATTAAACTGACCTGTCATATGCCAAATACTTTCTTCATAAGCACTTGATGACCATCTTACGTCGATTGAATAATTTTCTAAGCTCTTATCAATTCTTGCAACAGTTATGGTGCATCTTCCTGAAAGTGGTTCAACGTAAGTACCTGAGTAGTCAACAACGTCCTTTTCTTCTATCCACTCACCGTTTTTGTTGAGATAACAGCCATCAATCCATTTACTTACAACTGCATAACCGCTCTTATCGAAGTAATACCATTTGCCATCAATCTTAAGCCATTGGCTTACTGGATACCAGCCTGATGCATCTGTATACCACTTTCCGGTTTTATTACTCACCCATTTGCCACCCTTATAATTAGAGTTATAAGCTCCATCGGCCTCTAACCAATAACCATCGCGATAACCACCGAAATCCATATAACCCTTTGAATCAAAATAATACCAGTGACCATTTATTTCCAACCACTTTTCCTGTGCATATGAACCGTCAGATAAACTATACCACCAACCGGTAGTATCTTCTTTCCATGTTCCGGATACTGCATTTGCAACATTAGGTGTTGATAATAAAATGGATGCTGAAATAACAGTTGCAGTTAAAGCTTTAAGAAAACCCTTTAATTTCATGAACCCATATCCTCCCTTTTTTATTTACTTAAAATATAACATAAAATATACCATTCTGAATTAGAAGTGTCTAGAGAAGTTTTGCAACATGATAAATTACATTTTATTATTGCATAATTTGTTTGCAAAATTGATGTTTTTACATGATATATATATGTGGTATTTACGTGCATATAAAACGTTAGATGATTATGAAAAATATAGGGAATCAAGGAGGTGAAATAAGTAAAATTACTATGGAAAAAGCTGTATATTTTTGATATAGTACTACAAGTAATGATATGTAATATAGCGATGTAAATATTGTAGAGGTTGATGGGTGTTTATAGTATTAAAAGATTAAAAGGTGGTAAAGCATGTTTAAAATGACCTATGTCAAAAGAAGAAAGATTCAGGGTATTATTTCGGCGCTGCTTATTGTGGTTTTCATACTTTCAGTATGCCCAATGGGCTTTGTAAATGCTGAGGGGAATGATCAAATGGCCAGTGCTACAGATGCTGCAGATTCAGAAAATTCCTATTCAGAAAATAATGATTATGAGGAAACATATCAGGTTGCTGGTGATGCGGAAGAAAAGCATAATCAGTGGATGGAGGATGCTTCAGGCTGGTGGTATCTTAAGACCGATGGAAGTTATTCTGTTGGCTGGGAAAACATTAATAATAGATGGTATTATTTTGATAATAATGGATATATGGTTACAGGCTGGCAGGAAATCGGTGGTGACTGGTATTTCTTCTGGGATGTAGGAGAAATGTTTACTGGCTGGTATAACAGTGGTGGAACCTGGTACTACATGGATGAGACTGGTGCTATGCAGACAGGCTGGACCAAGATAGACGATTACTGGTATTATTTGAATTCAGATGGTGCTATGCAAACTGGTTGGCAAAGCATTTCTGGTTACTGGTATTATTTATATGAAGATGGTTCTATGGCAACAGGCGTTATTAAGCTGGGTGAAAAGTATTATGATATGGGTACCGATGGAGGTATGGTTGATCAGACTGCTATAAAGGCTCAGGGATATTCAAGCTCTACAAATTATCTTATCATGATTGACAGATCCAGCTATAGACTTTATGTATTCAAAGGTAGCAAGGGAAATTGGAGCATGCTTAAGAATTATCCTATGTCTGATGGTGCAAGTACTCCTAATGGTGAGTTCACTATGGGAATCAAGCTGACAAGCTTTGGTGAGGAAAAGGGATATTCCTGCTGGTATGCTTCACAGATTCAGGGGAATTATCTGATTCATTCTGTGGGTTATGCAGTTGGAAGTCAGAATCCTTCTGATATAATTGATGGAAGAATGGGAGTAACAATTTCTCATGGATGTATCCGTCTTGAGATTGAAAATGCTAAGTGGATATATAATAATGTTCCTAGCGGTACAAAGATTGTTATTTATAAATAATATAAGGACTTAGGTCTTAATTATTTAGAAAACAGAGTATTACTTTATAAAATAAAAACTGCTTATGTGTTTTATTTTGAAATGTTATTAAATGCGCTATTTATAGCAATTTTAATATTTTCAGTTTAGAACACATAGGCAGTTTTTTTTGTGCTTTTTTGGGGCATTTAAAAAATTTAATAATTTTTTTGAAAAATTAAATTATTTAAGTTTAATTTCAGTTTGGGGTTTTATTATAAGCACATACAAAGCAAAAAGGAATTAAAAACCTTGAGCTTTTTCACAAAAAAACCCATGGTTAGTTTAATGAAGGGAGTGACCTGTTATGAGTAAAGAGCAGACATTTGAAAGAAAGGAAATTAAATATTTGTTGAGTGACCAGCAGTACAGGTTACTTCTTCCAGAACTAACTAAGTATGCTGAAGTAGACAAATATGGAAAGACAAGGATCAATAATATCTATTACGATACACCAAACTTCCAGCTTATAAGAGCTTCACTTGAGAAACCGGTATATAAAGAAAAGCTGAGACTTAGAACATACGGTGATACAGATGGACAGACACCTGCATTTATAGAAATAAAGAAGAAGTATAAGGGTATCGTTTATAAGAGAAGAGTATCCTTTAACTATGATAAATCAATTGATTATCTTGCTGGAAATATAAAGCTTTCGGAGCTTGAAAAATCCCAGGTAACGGACGAGATAGACGAACTGGTAGATTTTTATCAGGGAATCAGACCGGCAATGGTAATAGGTTATGACAGAATAGCAATGGCGGGGACTTATGATAAGGATTTCAGAGTAACCTTTGATACAAATATTACCTGGAGGGTTGAGGATATAGACCTTAAATCAGGAAGCCAGGGAAAAAGAATTATAGAAAAAAATCAGTACTTAATGGAAATAAAAATACCTGATGCTTTTCCAATAGAGCTTAGTCAGTGTATGAGCAGACTGGGAATCTTCCCGGTATCCATTTCAAAATATGGACGAGGCTATATACAGTATATTATGGAAGCATCACAAAATATGACACAAAGTGACGTAATGGTAGAACCATTGTTACACCACAAGGGGGAAGGAGAGGTGGCTTATGCTTAATACATTATTTTCTACAATACTAACAGACGGTACATTTACCGCAACAGGATTCTGTGAGATTACAATAGCAGCACTTATATGTGGACTGATAATCGCAGGAACATACATGATCAGGAATAAATATTCCAAGAGCTTCGTTATAACACTTGTGCTTCTGCCAGTAGTAGTTGAACTGGTAATCATTCTGGTAAACGGAAATATAGGAGCCGGAGTTGCTGTAGCTGGTGCATTTAGTCTTGTAAGATTCAGATCAGCACCAGGCAGAGGACAGGAAATTACAAGTATATTCCTTGCAATGGCAGTAGGACTTGCACTGGGCATGGGATATATAGGAATAGCTCTTCTCTTTTCAATAGTTATATCAGCTATAAACCTGGTTCTTAATGTATCTGGTTTCGGTGGAAAAGAAAGTGAGGCAAGAGTTCTGAAGATTACAGTTCCTGAAAATCTTGATTTTGAAACAAGGTTTGATGATATATTTAAGGACTTCCTGGAAAGCTATACATATGAAGAGGTTAAGACAACAAACATGGGAAGCCTTTATAAGATAAGCTTAAATGTAATGCTTAAGTCAGGAGTTTCTGCAAAGGAAATGATGGATGAAATCAGAAAGAGAAATGGAAACCTGGAAGTAAGTCTGGGAAGACCACTTGTATCTTATGATTCCTTATAAAATAGAAAATATTTAAAGAATAAAATCAGATATTAAAGATATGAAAAATGTAATAAATCAGGGATAAGAGGATTGATAAAACTTCTGGTAAGGAAAGCTTTTAAATATAAATGGGATAGAAAAGGGAATTAGATAAATACTTAAATTTCGAAAAAGGAGGACAATACTATGAGAAAAAAGGGTGCATATTTAATAAGTACAATACTTATAGCTGCAATGCTTACAGGATGTGGAGCGGCAGACGGCACAGTTTCAAATAATACTAATAATACTGTTGTTTCGGCAGCAGAGACTGATGATGATATATTAGAGGATGATTATGAGGAGGCTGACGAGGAAGAATCTAATGATAGTGAAGATACTGATACTGAAACAGATGAAGGTGATTCAGTTTCTGAGGATAGTGATTCTGGCTCGGAAGAAGGTAATGCCTCATCAGAAACTTCCCAAACCAGTGATGATGATGAATTTACAGACAGGGATGTTGATTATTCCTATGATGAGTCTGAAGCCATTGAGATAATACTCAACAAGGATAGTGCATCATCGGATGGAGCAGGTGTCACAATAGATGGATCAACAGTTACAATAAGTCAGGAAGGAATATATGTGATATCTGGAAGCCTGGAAGATGGACAGATAATAGTGGATGCAGATGATACAGCAAAGGTACAGTTGGTTCTTAATGGAGTAGATATAACATGTTCTTACAGCGCAGCTATATATGTAAGAAATGCTGATAAGACTTTTATAACACTGGCTGATGGAACAGAGAATACACTTTCAGATACTGGCTCAGCCTACACAGCTGATGGAGACGAGAATGTTGATGGAGTAATTTACAGCAAGGATGATATAACATTTAACGGATCAGGTTATCTTACCATAGAAGCTGGTTATAATCATGGAATAGTTGGAAATGATGATGTTAAGTTTACAGGTGGAACCTATAGTATAAATGCTACAAATAAGGGCGTTAAGGCAAATGATTCCATCAGAATTAAGGATGGAACCTATATCATAAATAGTGGAGATGATGCACTTCATACATCTAACTATGAAGAGGATGGAAAGGGTTATATCTATATAGTTGGTGGAAGCTTCCAGCTTGCAGCAGGGGATGATGGAATCCATGCAGAGAAGGAACTTATTATAAATGATGGAACAATAGATGTAAGCCAGAGCGTCGAAGGTCTGGAAGGTGCAACTATAGAAATAAATGGTGGAGATATATCTGTAAATGCGAGCGATGACGGTCTCAATGCAACAGGAACTTCTACTTCAGGAAGTATGGACAGCGTGGAAATGGACTTTGGAGATATGAAGTTTGGTGGCGGCATGATGATGGATGCAGTGGCAGATGCAGAGCTTACAATAAATGGTGGAACCATCTATGTGAATGCAGGTGGTGACGGACTTGATTCAAATGGATATCTTTATATAAATGATGGAATAGTTACAGTTGATGGTCCTACAAATGATGGAAATGGAGCTCTGGATACAGGTTATACAGCCTATGTAAATGGTGGAAGTGTAATCCTGGTAGGATCTTCTGGAATGGCTGAAAGCTTTTCGGCGGATTCAGAGCAATATAGTATACTTTATAACTTCTCAAATACCTTATCAGAAGGTACAGAGATTGAACTTATAGACGAGAGTGGAAATGTAGTAATGTCCTATACTCTTAATAAGACAGCAAATTCAGTACTTCTTTCAAGCCCGGATATAAAGGAAGGAACATATACTATAAAGGCAGGAAGTACAGAGGATACCATAACAGTTACCAGTATTTCTACCAGCGGTGGAGTAGCAGGAGGCTTCGGTGGTGGAATGGGAACCCCGGGTGGAGACATGGGCGGTGATATGAGTGGCGGATTTGGTGGCCCGAGTGGTGATATGGGCGGCGGATTTGGTGGCCCACAGTAGAAATAAAAATAGAAATATCTAATATAAAAAAGATTCTCATACATTTTAATACTTTTAACCCACACTTTTCTAAAAAGGATGGCGCCAGTTCTTATATATGAAGGGCTGGCGCTTTCCAATTATTAAGTAAATAATCTGCTTTATATTTCTCAATAAGTTTAATCTTCTTACTTGTTATAGCCTAATGAAAATGCTATCATAAACTAGTGATATTTTATTATAAAGCAAATGCTTTAGGGGGATAGGGAGATGGGATATAAGCTTACGGAAACGGAGGTTCTAGCACAGCCTTCGGATTTTGTTGATGAGTCTTTAATAAAGAGTCTAACTGAATATGAAACAACAGATGGTAGAGGGGATGGCGGATATCTTGATACCTTTAACAGTCTGAAACAACAGGTGGATTTTAATTATTTTCAATATAAGGAACAATTAAGATCCCTGGTAAAAAGGGAAACGGATATAAAAGAAGATTTAAGGTACTCCTTAAAGATGCTTATTATAGTTATAGTGGTACCAATAATTTATATTTTTTTGATATGGCTTTTTAAGAGTCTTGGACTCATGAGTGATACTTTTGCAGCTTTATATATTATATTTTTCTCTTTGAATTTTGCGGTGATTTTTATATGCTATGGAGTTATTTTCCCTGGTGTCTTTAAGAATTTTTTAAATCGTTATGGCCAGTATAAGATTCTTCATAGTGATAGATTTTTAAAAAATTATAGAGAGAGTAATAGGATTATATCTTTTCAGGATGAGAAAAATTTTTTAAAGAAAACCATAACAGAGTTTGATATATTCTATGAAGAGGTTCTGACTCAGGGACTTGATAAGAGAGATGGAGCTTTGGGAGGAAATGACAGTGGAGTTCTGACCAGAGATCAGACTATGGTACTCGATAAAATGAGAAAATTATCAGTATTCAGGGATTATACGGCATCGGTTTCGACCACAAGGAAAGATGTGGGAATAGTCTTTGTTGTAATATTTATTTTAGTGGCAGCTATTATTATGGATGTTATTGTAATGAAGAGTATGCAATGATTAATAGCATAAAGAAGATAATATAAAGA
>JAILGP010000147.1 GCA_024696635.1 Eubacterium sp.
CAGGACTGTAATTATCAAAATAAATATTATTAGACATATTATTCATATTGTTACCCCAAAATGAAAAAAAATGAATAGGTACAACCTTTTTCCCCCTTAGTCATACCTATTCATATTATATCTTATACCCTTAAATAAGGCAAACAATATTGAATTATTGACAACATTATGTAAACTATAATAGAGATAAATAAACAACTTTTTTTAGATAATCTTTCACTCCAGAATTTTTTGAATATTATCTTTATTTAGACCTTCACCTATAACTATAAAAAGATCCTGTCCAATGGAAATCGGACTAATACTTTTATTCCTTCGAGTAGCATTAATCTCCATCCACTGGCCCCTCTCATCCTCTATAAAGCCCTTAAGTCTTATTACATTTCCGCAGGTCTTATCCTCAAATAAATTACTTATTCTATCCTCTATTCCATCCAGCTTTACCTGTAAATGAAAAAAGAAAAGAGACTCAAAACCATTATCATCAGAAACAGGAAGTTTTACCATCTCTCCACTTCTGTAACCGGCTGACTTTATATGTTCAAAACTTTCCTGACTAAGATTATCCTTATCCCATATACATAGTTCCTTAATCTTTCTGGTGCATTTATATAAAGAAAGACTTTCATTTATATAATTCAGCATATGGTTTACATAATCTTCTCTAGCCCTATTCCTGTTTGGGCTATTGCTTATATTATTATCAGCTTGTGTGCTAAAATCTTTTCCTGGTATATTATTACCCTCATTTACTTCACAAGTAATACAAGAATCCAGATATTCATCCATCTTACTTAGAACCACAACTCCAGCCTTAGCAATCTGGGAGGCTAACAAATATATTCCGGCTGCATCACTTATATTATCAGAATTATATGTTAAATCTTTATCTATTCCAGCCTCCACCAGGGTAATAACAGAACCAATCTCGTACCATCTTTCCAAAGGCTCCTCATAAATCATATCAAAGAAGGTATCCACATCAAATATTCCAGATGGTTCTATTATGACACGGGTATATCTATCCATACCTACAGCTATAAGCTTGGTCTTAAGTCTTCTTCTTGTACAATCAGGATCACCGCCTATTACCATTTCCAGATGACACATATCTCCAAGAGTTTCCTCCAACAAAAGACGATCCACATTAATAGCACCATAATCATTAACTATAATTGCCAGGCGTTCTCCGCTTTCTACCAGTTTTTTTGCATATTCCTTTATAAATGTAGTTTTTCCTGAGCCAAGAAAGCCTGTTACAAGATCAACCTTTATCACTTTATATTTCCTCTCTAGTAATATATATTTAAATCATCTGAAAATTATACACGCTACTAATTAATAATTCTACTAATATTTAATAAAGAAAAATAATGAAAATACTTAAGTGAATAAGTGATAAAAAATCCCAATATCAAATATTTAATTGGAAATATTTATCAGCCTAGATATATCCTCTCTTAACCATAAGAACAACTCCAAATACAAGCATAATGATTCCAATTATTTTACTTACAGTATTAGAATTCTTCTTGCATATCATATAAACTCCCACTACTGGCATAGCGATTATTGCCATAAGAATTATAGATATAAAGGATAATAATTTTTCTTCTCTGCTTTCCATAATAACACCTTGCCTTTCTGATTTTTAACATATGCTTTAAAGCTTTGATTTCCTTTTGACAAAACTTATCCTACTCTGGTAGGTGTCCCATTATCATCTCATCTATCTGATATTTTTTTCACAGTTTTTCGCCCATCAAATGAAATTTAGACTCTTAAATGAATTTTAACTATTAGATTTTGCCTGCCGTTACTCTTACGGACTATCAATCACTCTTGCATTTAAAGAAGATTTTTTCGTATTTTACATGTTATTAAATCATATGATATTATTAGAAAAATTATGGAAAGGACAATTATTATGGATTTTTTTAATCAATATGGATTATGCATATTTTTTTGCATATTAGGAATTTTCCTGATAATCATATCATATATAGCAGAATATACTGGTAAATCCACCATACCATTTGTAGGTGGATTTCTTATGGCAATAGGATTCCTTAACTCGCCCCTTCGATTTCTATGGATTCTGATCTTTATTGATCCGGGATTTTCTTTAATGCCTATAAATAGTATCAAAGATAAAATTAAAGCAAAGCAGATACATAAGAATTTTTCTGACATGTTTATAAATCAGGATTATGTTCCTGGAAAAGAGGATGATAGCCGTTTTCTTAAGGTCAGGGTTTTGGAAAGAAAGGATGAATTTGAATGGCCTTTTAAAAGTAATCACCTATATGAACTCCAGATTCCAAGACTCTTCTTTGCTATATGCTATGACAAAGAAGGTAAATGTTATCTCCTGTCAGATGAAGCAACCAAAAACAGCCAGATAGATATTTATCCATTTGATTACAAAACAATAAGCGTTACAGGTATAGGGAAAAAACATACAGATCTTACCGTTGAAATTGAAATTTTGAGAAAGCTTAAATCTGCCGACAAGAAAATACATAACAAGGTATAATAGGAATTATGTAAACCTAGTTTCCATCCCAACTATAAGAATATATCAAAACCTAATATATAATATATAAGTAAACTCCAGCGAAAGAAAGTATTTACCAAATGAATACTATTGTGTAATTAATTTTATAAAAGGTTTTCCTATGGATATAGATTATAATCAGGTAAAAAATCTTATATTTTTTGAAGAAATGAGCATAAGCGAAATTGAGGCTGCTATCCTCTCTTTAGATATCAAAAGTAAAAAGTATAGAAAAAATTCAGATATACTTCCCTATAAAGATAATAGCTATGAATTTGGAGCGCTTTTATATGGAAGCCTGGATATTATATACACAGATATATGGAACAATAGCATTAAGATTGATTCTATCGAAACAGGGAAATGCTTTCTTCTGACTCCTGGAATTAATTATATAAGCAGATGTCCCAGCCAGATTCTTTACTTATACCCCGACATTTTTAGCAGTAAAAAAATAAGCAACCGGTATTGGACTATCCGGTTGCTTTCTAACATATTAAAATTTTCTGTAGACGAGCAATATAGGCTGTCAAAAATTCTTTTAAATAGGATATCTCCTAGTGTACGTAGACAGATAATGACTTATCTGTCCATTATGTCCCTTGAAAATCAAAGTATAGAATTCGATATTCCCTTTGACAGGGCAGGTCTTGCTACATATCTTGGTATCGATAGAACAAGTCTTTGCAAGGAGCTAAGTAAATTGCAGCAGGAGGGATATCTGACCACCCATAAAAATCATTTTTTACTTCATAAAAAATCAGATTTACCTAGATAAATTGGCTTTCCGATACCCTTACCAGCATCATCCAGATTCACAGAAGTACTATATTCTGTAAATTCCTCTGTCTCCAGATTCACATAATAAAGATTTATAACTACATTATTTTCCTGATTGTTCTTATATTTTCATAATTAAGAGTTCCCTGGGCAAGTCTTTGTCTTATTATGATTTCCTTTCCTTCTGGGCTGTTTGCCAATATAAGACGGGATGATTTTCTAATACACCCTACAAAGCATTCAGCAATATCCTTCTTTTTGGCAAATATATCCGGAACAGACAGATATTTCTTAAAAAACATTCCAATGCAGACAATATACTTAGGACAAATGATAGGCGAAAGAGCCTGAGACATACATTCAGCAAATATCCTGCTGTCTCTTTCTGTGGCATTATCCAGATAATAACCTATATATTCTCCCTCATTTGATTTTTTAAGTTCTGATGATACCTCTATCATATTTTTATATTTAAGTGTTCTGATTATTGCATTTGCAATATTATTAATATCCTTATCCTTAAGACCAATCCTATATCCAATATTAAACCAGGAATCCTTCCAGCCAATCTTTTTAGGATTAACATTTACCACATTTCTTACCTGTGAACTTGCTGTATAAGATGCATTATGCCAATTGTGAGCTACTGACTGCCTATTAATAGAATTGGACAGCATGGCATGATTCCACAGACTTATAGGATCACTAGTCTCCATATTATTGGTCATTTTTAAATTACTTGAAATAAATCCCAGGTTCATCCCCACTGGACAAAGCCTTGCGATTCCATTTTCAATTCTTTTACCATCCATGCTAAGTCCAACTATGGAGTCAAATCTCTGTCTCATGGATTCTATTTCCGAGCAATTAGGATCATTTCCAGCATAGGACATAAGATGCCATATATTAGAAACCTTATCCTTATCATCCGCAAGTATTCTAAGAGCCCTTCCTCTCATCTGATTTGTTTTAACGTATGTTGCCGACGTACTTCCTATTATAAGCGTATTAACTGCCGGTGCATCCCATCCCTCTCCAAGAAGAGATGATGTTCCTATAAGTATCTGAATCCTGCCAGCAGAAAAAAGCTCTGTTACTTTTAATACAATGGCTGAGTCATCATTATCATGGCTATCTATAAGGCTGTAACCGGTAAGACCCAGTTTTTTTACACTTCCCTTAAAGTCAGTGGCCTCAAGCATTTCTTCCATAACAGGATCAGGTAAAATCACAAGACTTCCAGTAAGCACTCCAAGCCTTGTTTTATATATACGGTTTTCCATAGGATTATCAGGAGTTACAGGAGCAAAATACTTATCCAGGTTTCCCATATGTTCTTGTCTTCTCAGCCTTTCAAAGGCAGTAGAAACCCCCATATCTGTAAGGGAATGCTCTGTTTCAACCTTAGACATATCCTCTTTTCTTATACGGTCCATAAGTATAAGGCACCTAAGATTATCTCCCATGGAAGAAGATTCCTGTCTTACTATTTCCTCCATTGCATCAAGCTTTGTAATGGAATTAGTAAGTATCTTGTTATATTTTTCACTGCTATATCTGTCAGTCACCTTACCATTTACAAACATATGATTTTCTGACAGTAGCTTCTCTATTTGATCCCTGGTTTTTCTGGAATAAGAGGAGGGGTCATTCTCCATTACATCCCTCATAAATGGTATAAACCAGGTCATATTTCTTGTTACATTAGTGGTTTGGGGATCAGGTAACATTTCCTGAATTCTCTTATCCCATATTTCAAGAGCCTTCTCAGCCACAAACCTGTCACCCTCAAATTCCACCTGATGTTTATCTCTTACATAAGTCATATAACTGATTATATGGTCAAGATAATCAGGATATTTAAGAAATGCATCCATATTTTCACTAGGATTTTTCAAAAATGCCAGTTCCTTTACTTCTCTATAAAGATTAGGATTACCAAGAACTGCTTTCATAGCCTCCATATTTCTGGCTATCTCAACATTAACCTTATTTTGTTCTTCGGCACTTGGCCTGCATATATAGAGATAGTCCTGATGAGGGCAAAGACATTTTCTAAATACCATTTCTGGAATTGAAATCTCTATATCTATTTCACCACATAGCTGTATATATCTCTTCCATTCAAGATTAGAAGTATCTATAGGAGGTGTGGCAGTAAGAGAAATCAGGGTTGGCTTTATAAGATCTATAAATTCTGTCAGGGTTTTCCACCACTCTCTTTTAAGGTGATGGGCCTCGTCCAGGCAGACCACATCTATCCCAAGATTCTTATAATCCTCAGCCAGCCTTTCTCCCCCATAGGACCATAGAGCCTGATAGGTGGCACAGGTGATTATTCCAGGCTTTTCAAGGTCTGTGGAAAATGCACCTTCCCACCAACTCTTAAACTCTAAAGTACTTTCCTCTGGAACAAAGGAATCCATAAATCTCTCTTTCCATTGATTCCTCAGATTAATAGTAGGCACAAAAATAAGGGCTCTTTTCCCAAGCATTCTAATTACTTCAAGACCAAGAATCGTCTTTCCCGCTCCCGGGGCAGCTGTAACATGAAGCCTCTTATCATTCATCATAAAATCAAGGTGACTTAAAACCTTGAGCTGATAATCCCTAAATGTATTTTTATATTTTATTCCCTTATAAATATCATTTTCCATGTATTTTAATACCAATCTTATAAAACCTTATCAAACAAGATTTCAGTTTACATAATTCAATTCATGCTATCCAGTACTGTGTTTACATAAAATTCGAGATAAGGATCCTGACTATCTGTAAATCCCAGTTTTCTAAGCTCTGCCACAATACATCCGGCTATTCTTTCTGTAAGCATTATAATTGGATCATCCATATTAAGAATATTAGGTCTGTATTCCTGCCCTTCCCATAAGGAATAGTCAAGGTTTTCCATTGCTAACTCCTTAATAAGACTAGAATATCTTCCATTATCATCCAGCTCACTAAGTCTTCTGAAGGTCCATTTGTAATATGGAGCATACTTTTTCTTCATAAGAAAATAAAGTTCCATCCCCGCCTCAAGCCCCTGCATATGGCAAAGCCTTGCTGCAACAATATCCCCCCTGGTCATACACCTTGCATAATTAACCTGAAGGCTGGCAGAAAACTTATGAAGTTCATTTACTATATGCATCTTCCAGATATTATCCGGATAATAATCCAAAAGAAGCTTTCTAAATGCACTAAAATCCCCTAAATCATCTCTGAAGACCTCCCCGTTTACAGCTGTTGCAAGACAAGTATGATCCAGTCTTCTCCAATCCATTTCAGATAGACTACAATTATCTGTATCACAATCTATCCCAAGAATATTTGAATAATAGTCATGAATAGTCATTACACCTCTGCGCTGACTAAGCCTTACTGTAAGATTATTACCTGGCTGTCTTTTAACCAATTCATCATATTCTTCCTTTAATCTATTTCCAAAGATTTCCATATCCCGATCACTGATCCAGAGGCATACCCCTGTTCCAAAATCATGATCCCTTGAGATAAAATCATCATATCCAAAACAGTCGGAACCCTCACCAGCTATACCTACTGCTATCCTGTCTTCATAAGGGCCAAATTTTTCCTTTATCATAGGTCCAACTTGGTTTACATAAAATCTACGACTATTTCCATAAGGATCCTTCATCTTATCTTTATTTCTCCTGTCTATAACATTTTATAATGCATTTTTTATCCAGCATTCTTTCCTATTCTAAAAGATTTTGGCTTTAAGGTAAAGCATAAAGACATTAAATTCAGAAGACACTACTTTCCAATAAAGGCAAATCCCCCTATAAATATATCTATTTAGATTATAAAATACATGTTATAATTTTATAGTATTTGTGGGGAAATAATTAAAATATTAGATTAGAATTTAATACTTATATTGTCAGAAAGGGATAAAAGTAATTATATGGGAAAAGGGTTAACAACGATAATAATTCTAATTTTGGGTATATCACTAATTGTACTTGCCTATCGTGGTTATAAAGATCAGAAGGAAAGAGAAGCTGAATACGAAAGAGAAAGCAAGGCCATCGAAGAGGAAATCGCAAAGGACAATGTATATTCAGAAGAAGAAATCTTAGAAAAACTTGAAAATGCAATGATTGCTAATGAAGATGATAATGTATTCATGCGCGTACCAACCAGTATAGATCAAGATACCATTAAGGAAATTGCCCAAAGAATAGATCCTATGCTTGGAAGGGTAACTGAATATTCTTACGCCACCCAGTCACAGCAAAATATATTCGATGACGACCATGTATCTTCAGAGAAAACTGATGAATTTGCAGGAGTCAGCTACAAATACATAAAATATGATGATTACTATGTATATGAGGCAATTGTTCAGGGAAAAGAAATTCCTTCAGACAGAACCAAGGCTATAAAGCTTAAGGAGGTATGCCAAAAATTCATAGATGAAAATATTACTTCAACAATGAGTGATTATGAAAAGGAACTGGCAATTCATGACTATATAATAAACAACTGCAAGTACACCACTACCTTCACCACTGAAAAAAATGAATTTGAAGCCTATGGTGTCCTTGTGGATCACCTGGCCGTATGTGAAGGCTATGCCAAAGCCACTTCACTCCTGCTCAGATGCTGTAATATAGAATCTATACTGGTTTCAGGTGATGCAGATATTGATGATGCCAATTCTATATTCGACACTGTAGATGGTGCAATAATGACACCTGACGGACAGATAATAAGTGGACATATGTGGAATCAGGTAAAAATCGACGGACTATGGTATAACCTGGATACAACCTGGGATGATCCTGTTGCTGAAGAGGATGTACTACTCCACACCTACTTTAATGTGGATGACACAATTCTTAGAAATAATCATGAATGGGATAGTAAGGAAACAAATCAATGTTCTTCTACCCTTGCAAATTATTATGAAAAAAATGGATTATATTTTAAGACAGATTCCGACTTCAAGGAATATATAAAGAATTATCTTTCACAGGGTTCAAGAGAAAAAATTGAATGCGCCGTAACTAATGCCGATTTATCAGAAGATGGAATGTATTTTCTTTTTGATTATGATGGAATAAATAACTACATGATATACCATAAGGATATACCAAACTATCAGATTATAGAATTAGAATTCAATATAAATTAATTATTCATCAAATCAATATTTAAATAATAATATAATAAACAATTAAAACACTATTTTAATAATAATAAAAGCTGCCTTTTTATAAATAGGCAGCTTTTGATTTAATATACAACCTGGTTTCTTCCATTTTGTTTACCAATATAAAGCTTATTATCAGCTTCTTTAATGGTATTATCTATATCCTTAAAATCATATTCTGATATACCATATGTCATAGTGACATTAATTACTATATCTTCATTATTACCTGGACTATTATCAGAACCATCTCCCTTTATTACAATATCCCTATTCTCAATACATAGTCTGAGATTATCGACAAATTGAAATGTGTCATCACCATTATAGTTAGGAAAAATAATAAGAAATTCCTCTCCACCCCATCTGGAAATAACAGAATTTTCAGGACATTTTTCTCTCATTGTATCGGCTATACTTTTAAGAACCTCATCTCCTACATCATGACCATAGGTATCATTTACATTTTTAAAGAAATCTATATCTCCCATTGCAAGACTAATTGATGTATACTTATTATATTTCTGCATACTCTTAAATACATCCATAAGCTTACGGCGATTATAAAGACCCGTAAGTTGATCTGTACTTGCCTCCTTTTTCAGCCTGTCATTATATTTCATAAGCTTACTTTCTTCTTCTGTCTGCTTCTGACTAAATACATATGATATAAAAATAATAGAAATAAAAACAGCTGAAATATTGGTTATCTGAAGACACTTATCAAAGAACTGGCTTATTTGTATAACAGGCTTAATTCCACCAAAAATAAGAATAGTTAATATCCTTACCAAAAGAACTAAACCAGCATAAAAAAACTTTACTATTGGTCTTCCATGAGTCGCAAAAAAACATAGCATAAGAATTATTATAAAATAATTCTGCATACCTGCACTCCATCCAAAACAAGGAATCATTAAAAGTGTCCATACACCTAAGAATCCCATGAATAATAAAAGAGATGTAAATGTTTTTGATCTATATGTAATTATAAATAATATAATATCTGCCAGAAACAGACATATTATCCTATATGGAAACACTTTTATAACATCGAAGCCCACATAAAAAATATCGAGAATAAAAGCCAGAAATACTACAATATAAAGAATTCTAAGAACAACAATTACCTTCCTGCTTTCGTTTTCTGATCTGACATCCTTATTGATTAATTTCAGAATCCCCAACATTATAACCCCTTTTTATCACACTACAATATTTAATCTCTCTCCGTTCATATATGCCTTAAAATTTTCCGCCACAGTTTCAATAAGCCTACCCCTTGCCTCAATACTGGCCCAGGCTATATGTGGAGTTATAGTAAGATTAGGAGCCTTAAGAAGAGGATTTGCCTCCTCCATTGGTTCTAAAGATACTACATCCACCGCAGCTGCAGCTACCTTACCACTAGATAAGGCCTTTGAAAGATCATTTTCATCTATAAGGCCTCCTCTTGACACGTTTATTATAATCACACCATCCCTCATTTGTGAAATATTTTTTTGACAAATAATTTTTTCTGTTTCCTTTGTCATAGGACAGTGAAGAGATATAATATGACTTTCCTTCCATATATCCTCAAGACTGACAAACCTAAGTCCTGGTTTTTCTTCATATCTTTCAGGATGAGCTGTTGAAACTATAATGTTCATCTTAAAGGCAAGTCCTATCTCAGCTACTCGTCTTCCTATATTTCCATAGCCTATAATTCCAAGGGTTTTGCCCTCCAGCTCCATTACCTTATCCAGCCAATAACAGAAGGTTTCAGAACGACACCAGTCTCCCCTATGTACACTTTCGTTATGCATTGCAATATGACTAGCACACTCCAATATAAATCCCCAGGTAAGCTGAGCCACCGACTCGGTACTATAGGCTGGAACATTAGTCACAACAACATTATGACGTCTTGCCGCATCAATATCAATAACATTATATCCAGTCGCGCAAACACCAATATACTTTAAATTAGGACACCTTTCAAAGGTTTCTTCATCAAATATAACCTTATTTGTAAAAACCACCTCAGCATCTCCAATATGGTCATACTTATCCTCTTCTGTAGTATTCTTATATACCTTAGTTTCAATAAGTGCCTTTATGGGGTCAAGAGATATGTCTCCCTTATTAACCGCCCCCTCTTCCAGATAAACCGCTTTCATAATATTCCTTTTTTAAATATTTTTTAATTTTATTTTTTAATTTTCTCTTTATTTTTTTCTTTTTAAATTTTCTTTTTATATCTTCTCTTTATATTTTTCTTTGTTTTTTTCTTATTTTTTATAATAGGAT
>JAILGP010000169.1 GCA_024696635.1 Eubacterium sp.
TATATCCGGCCTGCATAAGCTTATTGATAATTTTAACCTTAAAACAGAAGACTTTTTTCGGAAAGAAAGAAAACTGAATATAGGAGTTGTTGGACAGGTAAAAGCAGGGAAATCGTCATTTTTAAATGCACTGCTTTTTGGCGGAAAAGAGATTCTTCCGAAGGCATCTACTCCCAAGACGGCTACACTCACAAAAATGGAGTATGCTGAAGAGAATATAATACATATCGAGTATTATACGGAAGAGGAATGGGGCGTCCTCGAAGACAATGCAGCAATAGATCTTGATGATGAAATTTATACATCTGCAAGAGAAATAGTATCTCTTGTTAAGAAAAATGGGATAAATCCCCATGAATATTTACCGAAGAAACATGAAGATATCAGCTTTGTTTCATATAATGAGCTGATATCGCATTTGAATGATTATGTTGGTGAGGATGGGAAATTTACGCCTATAGTTAAAGCGGTTACTCTATATCTTCATAAGGAAGAGTTTGAAGGTCTCTCTATAGTTGATACTCCTGGGCTTAATGATCCGATTGCTTCAAGAACTATACGCACAAAGGAGTTTATGGAAGTATGTGATGTTGTTTTCTTTCTGAGCCAATCAGGAAGTTTTTTGGATAAAAGTGACTGGGTGTTACTGTCTAGCCAGCTTCCTCAAAAGGGGGTAAAGAAGCTGGTTTTAATTGCAAGCAAATATGATAGTGGTGTAAGAGATGTTTTGCGTGAAAAGACAGAGGATGATGATATCTTTGGAGAAGATGAGAACACAGCAGATAATATACCTAAAGCAAGAAAAATTATACAGAGAAAGCTAAAAAGAAGGGCTAAAGCAAAAGTTGACGAATTTGTTAAGGATCTTGAGAATAGAGGAGCCAGTAAAGAACTTATAGATGTGATAATGGGATGTTCGGAACCATTACTTGTTTCATCTATGACATATAACATGTCTAATAAAAATGTGGAGGATTACACAAACGAAGAGAAAAATGTTTATTCTGCGTTGAAAAGATTCTCGGATGATATTGATGAAGATCTTAGGCTCTTGGGGAATTTTGATGAGGTCAAAAGAGTTTTTGATGAAGTAGTCAGTGAAAAGAGTGGGATACTCGAAAGGAAGGCAAAAACATTTGTGCCTGACGCAACTGAGGAACTGAGGGGATTACTGGAGGGCTTCAAGGAAAAAGCTGAAAAGAGGAAAGCTGTTCTTTCTGGAAGTGATAGAGAGAAATTGAATGAGCAGAAACGTATGGTTGAAGCTCAAATAGGAAATGTCAAAGCAGATATCGCAGGAGTGTTTGGAGAACTTGCGATCAAGCTCGAAGCTGAAAAAGCTGAAGGGGTGCGTGAACTAAGAGAGGCAAGCAAAGAGCATTTGGATATTAGAGAAAGAACAGGTAGCGTTACGCGTGAGGGGTCATATACTACCGGTTGGTGGATATTTAAAAAAACGCATTATTATACATATGAAGATCACTATTCATATTTTATGGCAAGTGATGCTATTGATAACTTGAGACAGTTTGCATTGGAAGCATCAAATCGTGTTGAAGAGGTGTTCTCAGATGCTATACAGCTTAAAGAATTAAAGCGAAAGCTGTTAAATGTTGTAGTTAATAATTTTGATATGGGAAGTGAAAAGTATGATTCCTCTTTGTTTAGAATAATGGTTGAAGAAGTGATCAGTTCAATCGAGTTTCCGTTTTTTGAAATCGATATATCTGATTCCTTGAATGGAATAGCGGGGAAATTTACTGGGGAGCTTACGTCAGCTGGAGATAAAGCTAAGCTGACCACAGCTTTATCAAAAGCCATGTCAGATATTTATAATGAATTGTGCAAACAGCTTACGTCCACGGTAAAAGATTTTAAAGAGAATATGACTGAGATAGGAAATAGTATTCAGAACACATTGTTGGAAGGAATAAATCGGGAATTCGAGGAACTTCTTATGGAATGTGAAAATCGCGATGAGGAGATTTCGTCATATGAAAGATACATTGCTGCTTTGAACGCAGAGATTGCAAAACTGTAGGAGGTTTATGCTATGAGTGATTTTCCGGCAACAAAACAGATGGAAATGGATAAAACCTTGATAAGGTCGATTGACAGCGCATCCAGTATTATTACGAAGAATTATTTGGATAAGCTGGAAACATATGATATTATCCCGCCATCTACAGAAGACCTGGATATTGATCCTAAGGAGATTGGTGCGTTTTATAAGCTCACAAAGCTTGTGTGG
>JAILGP010000180.1 GCA_024696635.1 Eubacterium sp.
AAACATCATTAGGAAGGGACCAGATATGAAACAAAAAAAAGTTAAAATTGATTTAAATGGCAAGACCATTCTTATTACCGGGGGAGCTGGGTTTATAGGCTCCAATCTTATAATTCGTCTTTTAAAAGAGATGAAGTCAGGGACCATTGTTAACATTGATAACATGAATAATTTCTACAGCAAGAAGCTTAAGGAATACAGGGCCGAACTGGTAGAGAAGGCTGCCAAGTCAAGTGGCGCAAATTATGTATTTATAAAGGGAAATATAGCCGATAATAATCTGCTGAGAAATACATTTACCAATTACAAGCCTTCTATTGTGGTGAATCTTGCTGCTCAGGCAGGCACCGGATATTCCACCGATCACACAGACGCTAATCTGGAAAGCAACATCATCGGCTTCTACGGAATTCTTCAGTCATGCCGCTTCAGTTATGGCAATGGTCATGCCGGAGTTCAGCATCTTGTATATGCTTCCTCGTCTTCTGTTTATGGTGAAAGCAAGGACGTACCATTTAAGGTAGACGACAAAGCAGACAGGCCTGTATCTTTATATGGAGCCAGCAAGAGGGCTGATGAGCTACTTGCCCACAGCTACAGCAAGCTTTACAACATGCCAGCCACTGGTCTAAGACTATTTTCTGTATATGGACCTGGCGGAAGACCGGATATGTTCTACTACTCAGCTACAGACAAGCTGGCTAATGACCAAAAAATAGATCTTTATAATTACGGAAATTGCAAGAGAGACCTTACATATATTGACGATGTGGTTGAAGGAATCTATAGGGTTATGCAGGAGGCTCCAGCAAGGGAAGACGGAGAGGATGGACTCCCAGTAGCCCCTTACTCAATTTATAATCTGGGAAGTGGCGTGGCTCTTGACCAGCAGGATTTTGTTAACTGCCTGGAGGAAGAGCTTGTAAATGCCGGCATAGTCCCAGCTGATTTTGATTTCGAGGGTCACAAGAATTTCATAGGAATGCAGGCCGGCGATGTGGCCGTTTCCTATGGTGATATAACAGGACTTGAGGAAGACTTTGATTTCAAACCATCGACTGACCTTAAGACTGGACTTGGTGAATTCGCCAAGTGGTATAAAGAATACTATAAATAACATTTTCCAATATTTTTTACCAAAGGGGTCAGACCCTTTTGGTAAATTCAATTGTACGCAATCTATTTGCCAAAGGGGTCAGACCCCTTTGGCAAATTTTTGGAAATTATTGGGTTTCTGAAAGGTATGTTTGTACCCTAGACTGTATTATGGAGGCGACTTCTTTTGCTTTCTTGTCTCCGGAGAAATAATATTCCAGTTCTTCGCCCACTATGTTCATTACTGTAAAATCAATCTCTATATATGAAGCGTCAGCTAATACTTCTCTGTATATTTCTATCTGTTCATCAGTAGCGGGATATTTTTTTATAATAGCACCATTCACTTCATATTCATTGTTTATCGGTTCAATAAGCTGTCCATTCTCAGCTGTGTAAGGCTCAGTAGTTGAAACCTGTCTTAATTTTTCCTCGAAGCAATCCTTTCTGCTAGGCATACTCCATTCCATATGATTTAACTGATATTCTTTAGTCAAAAACTGTCCTACAAACTGCCACGCTGCCTCTTTATTATTGGACTTACTGCTGATCGCATACATTTCTCTAAAGTCTAAAGTATTTCCACTTTCCCCAGATTCACTAGCTAAGGGATACCCTATATACACTATATCATCGCCATACAAACCTTCATTGATTTGAATAGTATCAAAATCAAATTCACATTCATCTAATAATATATGGCCTTTTTTAAAGCTCTCATTATCCTCTTCATTTTGTTCAATAAATGCAGCATCAGACAAACCATCAGGATAGTACTTATCATTTGCATCACCATGATCCTTACAAAACTCAATAAATTCTATAAACTCATCAGAGTCAAAGCTGCAGGTATGAGTTTCCTCATCTATAAATGATAATAGTTCATATTGTCCAGTTTCCATAAGAATACTATATTCATCTCCAATAGAGTCTATCCTTTTTATACGATTCTTCTTTGTTATATCCATTAAGTCTTCAAAGCTCCAGGACCTTCTATCCCCCACAAGCTCCTTAGTTGATATAAGAGTTTTAATACTAAAATTAGGCGAAACAAAATATACCTCATCGCCAAATGTCATGGCATCATATACACTTTCAATTATATCGTCCTTGGACACTGCCTCATCCTTTTCTATATAAGAGTTCAGTCCCTCAAGAAGTCCCTTATCTATACACTCTCTAACAGAATATCCAAAGCCTTCCATATCCCAGATATCAGGCCCCTCTCCAGAAGCCAGATCAAGTCCTATCTGAGCATAGGGGTCCTCATAATTATAATATTCAATTATATCTATATAATAATCTTCATTACTTCTGTTAAATATAGCGACCTGGTCTAATACACCACCCCAAGCAGACATTGTACCAAGTTTTATTTTTTCTTTATTTAAAGTTATATCGGCCTCCCCTTCAAAAAGCTCTATGATATATGGTCCTTCCTGACCCATACATGTGGTATAAAACTTATGGTCCTTTGCAGCTATAAGGCCTGATACCTCATCACTATTTAAATATGAATTTTTATAATCAAGTATTTTTTCAGAGCTCTTATCCTCTAAATTATATGTATAGATTCCATCATCTTCCTTAATATATAAATCAGCTTCATAGCCATCAAGCAGGAAGTCATTATAAGGGCAGCCAAGTGTATTCACCACTTCAAAGCCTGCGTAGTTTGACTTAAGCTTTACCAAGTCAAAATTTAATTCAAAACCTCCACAGTCCAGGGCGATAATTACATTTCCATCCTTAGTAAATGCAATGTCTGCTATTCCTGCATAGCTGCTTCCATAGCTAAGCTTTTTCACGCCATTTAAATCCTTATCCTTTACGAATAGATTTTCCTGGCCAAATATAAGAAGATTTCCGCTTGCATCCTCTGCCAGAAAACAATCACTTAAGCTATCACCATCTAGTAATTCATTTACAGCCTTGCTATATATAAGGGCACCACTTGAATCCACCTTTTTTATATTTTGAGCGTCAGCCGATTCTCTATAATAAATGCTTCCGTCCTTAGCCACATACATATTCTGTATTGGGGATGTGGTTTCTATACCATTTACAATCTGGCAATCTCCTTCCTCTTTATATGAATAAAGAGTATACGTAGCATTTGCATTTGCCTGATCCATAAGCTGCACATAGAGACTATCTCCACTTGAATATGAATAAACTGCATTTCCCTCAGCCCCTAAATTAAGACGGACGGAATTAAAAGTATAGTCCTGGTAATCTGAGCCGGCCGAAGCCTCCATAGCTGCCATGTCTTCTTCATAAACAACGCCATCTTCTCCCGAAGCTGAGTTGTTCTTGCCACAGCCTGTGGAAAGCAGCATAAGCGCCATAACCATACATAATAATTTCTTTTTTAACATAATTTTTCCTCTACTAACAAATCGATATATATTATAAAACAGCTTATGAAATAGTCTGTAATATATTTATATTGTCAATACTATAATCATTTTTCTTTTGCATCAAATAATTATAATCACCTTTTTCTATGATATTTCCATCTTTCATTACATAAATATCATCATACAAATCCAGATTCTTAAAATCATGCGAAATAACAAATAAAGTTAAACCATCAATCTTAATTAGATAATCTAATATTTTTTTCTCCGCATTTTTATCAATAGAACACATTGCCTCATCAAGAATTAGAATCCTAGGTTTTCTAATTATCGCTCTGATAATAGCAATTTTCTGTTTTTGTCCTTCAGATAAATTATTTGCATTTTCCTCTAAAATTGTGTCATATCCTATTGGCAATTCATTAACAAACTCACCAACATCTAACATATCGCACAACTCATAAATATAATCATCTGTTATTCCATTATAACCACATCTAATGTTATTCATTATTGAATCATTGAAAAAATCTGGTTTACTAGACAAATATAATATATTGCTTCTAATACTATTAATATTTATATCCACAATATCATGATCATTAATAAATATTTTATTAGGTTCTATTTCATTTATACATGATATCAGCTTAACCAATGTGGTTTTACCACAGCCACTATCACCAATAATTGCCATTTTTCTTCCACTATGAAAAACTTCATTTACATCTTTTAGTATTCTTCTTCCATATCCATAAGAATATGACAGGTTCTTTATAACGATGTCCCCATTTTCAAAATCCCGCTCTCCAGAATGAACAACTTTTTCTTCACTTGCTTCATAAATATCATCAACCCTATCAGCTGATACTTTTATAGACTGAATATTAGGATATAAATTTATCAATCTATTAACAGGTTCTACAAACATACCAGTCAGATAATAAAAAACAAACAAATCATTTGTACTAAAACTTCCTTCGTGGCACATCAATGAACCCGCCACAAAAATAAGTACAATACAAATAGAACTTGATGTAGAAAACAAAGCATCTTCAATATTATTTAATCTTTTATTGCTTGCCAAAACATCCGAATAATCTTCTACAAGTTTATCCAGAATACAAAGTTTATCTTTTTCATATCCATACGCTTTAATTGTTTTGATACTATCTAAATCTATTTTTAAAGTAGCATTTATTCTTGTATTATTTATGCTGATTTTAGTCAATTGATTAAAATTTTTATTTCTAAATACCATCGTTATAAATATGAAAAAAGCCAACATCATTATTGTAATAACGGTCAATTTCATGCTTATAAAACACAATAATACAAAATATACTATTGTCATTACAACATCAATTAACAATACAAATAAAACTTGAGATATAATAAATTCTACATTCTGAACATCTTGAAATCTGGTCATTATTTCTCCCGTAGAATAAATATCAAAATAATCCATTGGTAATTTCAATATTTTTGAATAACATTTAGTCAACGCATTCTTCTGTATATTCTTCGAATAATAAGACTCAATATTACCTTCTATCACTCGAAAAACACCATTACATAAAAAAAGCGCAATAATTAACGCACCCATTTTAGTTATTTCAGATGGAATACTTCTGGCACCCATTATATTTCTCATCAACACCACACTTATAGTTTCCGTCACAATCATTACAATCATAAAGCATAGTATTAAAAAGAGCATTTTTTTCTGATTTGTAATATCAGTAACATATTTCCAAATGAGCCCTTTTTTTTCATTATTACATAAAAAATCTTCTTCTATTTGAAATGTAACTATTTGACCTGCCCATAAGTGATAAAATTCATTTTTATCAAGAAACTTTATATGACTCTCAGCTGGGTCACCCATAATAAATCTATTCTTATTTACACCATATATAACAACAAAATGATAGAAGCCCTCTTTATTTACTATTCTAGCTATAAATGGAAAGCTGATTTCTTTTTCATTTATTCCTATTTCTAAATCTTCTATTTCTCCTTCCAAAGCATCTGCCTTAATATTATATTTTTTAGCACCCTCAGTTATTCCAAGTATGGTAACACCATTTGCATCCATACCCAAATCTTCTCTAACCTTAGAAAGCTGTACTTTTTTACCATAATATTCACAAATCATAGCAAATGCAGCAGCTCCGCAATCTCTCGAATCATGTTGTTTTATTAACGGAAATTTCATATTATAATCCACCTTTAAAATTAATGATGATGTTAATCATTTTTATTTTTTGACATATAACAAATCAAACAATCAAATCCTAATCACATAATCGCACTTATATAATTCAAAAAGATTAATATAAGTGCGATTATATAAAAAAATACTATTTATTTTCCGAAAGATAAATCTGTGACCTAGATTGAATAATCTCTGAAACCTCATCTACACTTTTATCCCCTTTGAAATAAGCATCACTCTCCTCAATAACTATTTCTATTATCGGAGTATAAAAATTCTGTATATCATAAGTATTATCCAAAATTGATTTATATATTTTTATTTGGTTAGGAGTAACCGGTTCTTCTTTTATAATAATACCATTGACTTCATATTCTTCATTTCTAGGATTAATTACCTTTCCATAATCTGTGGTGTAGCTCTCAGTAGCAGAAACCTCTTCTAATTTTTTTTCAAAACAATCATTTCTAGTAGGCATATTACCTTCCATATTGTTCTGTTGATAATCTTTAGTCATAAAAGTTCTAACAAAACGCCATGCAGCATCCTTAGCATCTGAATTCTTACAAATTCCATACATATTGGAAAATGTAAAATAATTACCCGAACTCTTCAAAGATGGATATCCAATATAAACTATATCATCTCCATAAATCGATTCATTCCATTGTATTGTATCCCAATCAACTGTACAAGCATCTAACAGAATTTCTCCTTTTTTAAAACTATCCATATCCTTATTATACTGTTCTCCAAAAGCCTCTTCACTCAATTTATCACTATAATAATCCTCACCATCTTCCCCATATTTCTTACAAAATTCCAGATATGATCTAAATTCATCAGAGTCAAAACTGCAAGTATGATTTTCAACATCAATAAAATCATTTAAAGAATCAAATCCAATTCCCGTAATAAACGTGAATCCATCCGCCGACATTATATCTATACGAGATATATTATTATCATTAACTATATTTCTTACATCTCTAAAATCCCACGAAGTTTTGTCACCTACAACATCTCTTAGAGCAATAACTGAATTAATTTGATAATTCGATGCAATGAAATATACTTTACCATCTAACTCCATGGCCTCATATACACTATCAATTATATCTTCTTTTGATAACTCCTCATCTTTTTCTATATAAGGACTCAAATCCTCCAAAACATCCTCATTTAAATAGTCATTTAAAAAATGCCCATATGAAATATCCATTATATCTGGAGCATTATCAGAGGCCATATCAAGACTAATTTGGAGGTACGGGTCCTCACATTTTGAATAATCAACCAATTCTATATAATATTCTTTATCACTCTTATTAAATTTAATTACCTGATTTCTTAGATCCTCCTTAACCCTGAAAGTCCCTAATTTCAGACATTTTTTACCTGAAATAAAATCAACATCCCCTTTAAAAAGTTCTATAATATAAGGATATTCTTCATCAAAACATACCGAATAGAACCGTCTGTTTGAGGATGATACAATTGTCCTTATTTCATTCGTAGCAATATAAGAGTTATTATAATCTAATACTTCCTCAGAATTATGATTTTCTAAATCATATAAATATATTCCATTTTCCCTTTTGATGTAAAAATCATCATCATATCCATCTAAGATTATATTTTCATCATGGTTGGTTTCTGAATCTATCAGATCAAAACAAGCCATTTCTTGGTTCAACAGCATTATATCAATCTGACACTCAATTCCTTCCTTTTCAAATGCGCATATAATATCACCATTTTTAGCCACTGCTATATCAATTATTTCAATATATTCGCTTCCATAATTTACTTTCTTAGATGAAGAAAAATCCTTATCCCATATGTATAAACTTTTTTCACCAAATATTATTACATTTCCAACAGCATCCTCTCTTAAAAAGCAATCACTTAATTGGTCATCTTTATCTAAAAGTTCACTTATATTTTTTTGAAAAACTATTTTTCCATTTTTATCTACCTTTACAATTTCATCATTATCGGATTTCCTATAATAAATATTATCATCCCTAGTCACATAAAAATTTTCAATCTGTGAAGAACCATTTAATTTCACCCCATCAATACTTTTACATTCTCCTTCGTGATAGTAATAAAGTGAATCTTCCTCTGTTTCCTCATCACATAATTGGAAATATAACTTATCTCCGTTTGAATAAATTGAAACAATATAACCTTGAAGATCTATGTTCAAACGAGCAAAATTAAAACTGCACTCGGTAGTTTGGGAATCATATGACTCTACAACCTGATTATCACTTATTCGATTATCAGTTTCCCCTTTTCCACAACCAAATAAGCATAATATAGTAATTGTCATAATCATTACACATATAATCTTTTTTATCACATTAAGCCTCCATTATTAAGTTGAGCAGCACTACCATAATTAATTAAATTATGATAGTGCTACTATTTATTATTTTTCTTTAGTGAGATGTGACGAACCTATATCTATGTCCGCCTTTAAACCCACCCTTAGCTAAATAATGCTGATAAGCCTCATTTCTTACCGCATTTTTATTTGCTCCATACCACGCTCTACCACAGCCAGGTTTAACACATTCCGCTTCATAATCTAAAGAAGCCCAATAGCTACTACTTCCATTACATACTCTTTGTTTTTCTTCTGTAATTTTTTTCATTTTTATACACCTTTCTTAAATATTATTTATTAAAATATACTAGTCCATATGCGCACTTTGAAACTGGTATATCTTTAATCA
>JAILGP010000198.1 GCA_024696635.1 Eubacterium sp.
GTTAAAATTGAAAACTGTATTATATATAAAATTTTTAATATGTTTTTACATTTATATACAGAATTTACTATTTATTTATAAATATACTTTTAAATAATTTGGAGCTTGAAATGAAAATTGGAATATTTGATTCAGGAATTGGTGGAATATCACTTCTGCATGAGGCTATGAAAAAGCTGCCTGATGAGCAGTATTATTTCTATGCTGATGTTGATCACGTTCCTTATGGAGTAAAAAGTCCTGAACAGATAAGTGAATATGTGGAAGATATAGTTGGCAGCTTCGTAAATATGGGAATGGATGCTATCGTAATAGCCTGCAATACTGCAACTGCTGTGGCTGCAGATATTGTTAGAAAAGAGTTTAGTATTCCTATAATAGGAATGGAGCCAGCTGTTAAGCCTGCTGTTAACAGGGCTCTTAAGACTGGGGGAAAGGTTCTGGTTATGGCAACCCCTGTTACTATAAGGGAAAATAAGCTGAAAAGTCTTATTGAAAGAGTGGATGACAGGCATCTGGTGGAACTTCTTCCTATGCCGGGACTTGTAAGACTTGCTGAAATGGAAAAGTTTGATGGCGAGGAAGTGGATGCCTATATTAATGAACAACTGGCGGTTCTTGATAGGTCTTTATATACTGAGGTTGTTCTTGGATGTACCCATTTTAATTATTTTAAACCAGCTATCATCAAGTCTTTTGAAATAGAAAATTCAAAGGTTGATCTGGTGGATGGTAATGAGGGTACTGTAAGATATCTGGCTAGGGTTCTGGGGCTTGATTTAAAAGAAAATGAGAAAGTAGATAATATAGAAATATTAGATAATATAGAAATATTAGATTCTATAAATGTTAGTTATTATGAATCAGGAAGACTGGTTACAGAAAAGGAAAAGCTTGATAAATTCAGGAGACTGCATCAGAGATTGGAATTAGTAAATAGATTATAATTTTTAAATTATAGGAGATATATTATGGCATCAGCATCGTGTGATTATTGCGCATATCTTGTATATGATGAAGATATGGAAGAATATGTTTGTGACGTAAATATGGATGAGGATGATTACAGCAGACTCATGCAGTCACATTTTAAGGACTGTCCTTATTTTAAGGATGGAGATGAATATAAAGTAGTGCGTAGTCAGATGTGACTTATGGCTTTTTGAGAGCTTTAATACTTGCAAAAATACGCTCTACTTACTATAATGATTTATTGGTGGTGTGAAATTCACAACCACTAAAATTTATAAAAAGATGGGGTAATTATCATGGTAGGTTTTGGATTTGGTTCACTAATTGAGAAACTGAGGAATTGTCCTCAGACTATAGTATTTCCAGAAGGAACGGATCCTCGTATTCTCGAGGCTTCATCAAGACTTCTGGCAAGTAATTTCCTGACTCCTATTCTCGTAGGAAATCCTGATGAGATTCATGCAAAATCAGAGGCTGCAGGTTTTAACATTCGTGGTGCTAATATTATTGATCCTGAAAATTATGACAAGATTGATGATATGGTTGCTGAGTTTGTAAGACTTCGTAAGGGAAAGGGCGTCACAGAAGATGATGCCAGAAAAATACTTAAGCATAGTAATTATTTCGGAACCATGCTTGTGAAGATGGGACTAGCAGATTGTCTGCTTGGTGGAGCTACTTATTCAACAGCAGATACAGTTCGTCCAGCGCTTCAGCTTGTAAAGTGTAAGCCTAACAATAGTATGGTATGCTCATGCTTCATACTTGTTCGTCCACGTGCTACTGGCGAAAATGAAGTACTTGCAATGGGTGACTGCGGTATCGTTATTTCTCCTACAGAGGATCAGCTTGTTGAAATCGCAGAAGAGACAGTTAAATGCGCACGTATCTTTGGTGTAGATCCAAAGGTTGCTTTCCTTAGCTTCTCAACTAACGGTTCAGCACAGGGTGAAGATGTAGATAAGATGAGAAATGCAGCTCGTAAGACTAAGGAACGTAATCCTGATCTTCCTGTTGATGGTGAGATGCAGTTTGATGCAGCTGTTGTACCAAAGGTTGCAGAGAAGAAATTCCCTAATTCTGAGGTTGCAGGACATGCAAATACATTTATCTTCCCTGACATCAATGCAGGAAATATCGGTTATAAGATTGCTCAGAGAATGGGTAATTTTGAAGCATATGGTCCTATTCTTCTTGGTCTTAATTCACCAATCAATGATTTGTCTCGTGGATGTACAGCTGCTGAGGTATATTCAATGGCAATCATTACAGGTGCATTTTCAGCAACAGAAAAGATGGCTGCAGCTGAGAATAAATAAATATAAAATCATAATTATCCATTATTAATGGTTTGGAAATGAGGTCAGATGATAAAAGAATTTAAGCCGGTATTTACATATATTCTTATTGGGATAAATGTTATCATATTCTTCCTTGAGACATTTCAGGGAGGAAGCGAAAATGCGGAAATTGCGCTTAAATTCGGTGCACAATATACTCCTTACATTGTTGAAGGGGGAGAATGGTATCGTATATTTACATCCATGTTTGTGCATTTTGGTATAGAGCACCTGGCTGGAAATATGCTGGCTCTTATGGCCTTAGGAAACCATGTCGAATTCTTTTTCGGCAGGCTTCGTTTTATTGTAATTTATTTCATATCAGGTATCTGTGGTAGTCTGCTGTTTTTCTTTGTTGAAATGTATAGGACAGATTATGCAGTTTCTGCAGGTGCTTCTGGAGCTATTAGCGGGCTCATTGGCACTGTTATCGTGTTTGCCTTTGATCCTGCTCTGAAGAAGGAATTCCCACTACGACGAGTCATAGTGGGAATTGTTCTGCTTTTATTACCTATAAAATCCGGAGTGAATATTGTGGCTCATCTGGGTGGATTAATAGGTGGATTTGTCACTTCATTAATATTTTATTATTTTATGAAAAAGAAAGGTCAGTTTATCGAGGGTGTAGGTATGTAAGAATAATAAGGGGGCCTTTATGGAAAAATTTGATTTATATGATGTTCACAGGAACAAAACGGGACTATCACTTGAAAGAGGTAATAAGGTTCCCGAGGGTTACTATCGTCTGGTAGTGCATGTATGTATTTTTGGAAATGATGGCAGGATGCTTATTCAAAAGCGTCAGCCCTTTAAGAGTGGCTGGTCCGGTATGTGGGATATAACTGCCGGAGGAAGTGCGACAGAGGGAGACACCAGTCAGACCGCGGCAGAGAGAGAGCTCCTTGAAGAGGTTGGAATAGAGGTGAATCTTAAGGATGTACGTCCTGCTATGACTATATATTTTGATGGTGGCTTTAATGATATCTATACATTAAATATGGATGTTGATATAGATAAGCTTAAGCTGCAGGAAACAGAGGTTGAAAAGGTGGATTGGGCTACAGAAGAAGAAATTCTGGAAATGCTTCATAAAAAGGAGTTTGTACTTTATAAATCCTCCTTTATATCCTTACTCTTTTTCCTGAGGAATCATAATGGAGCCTTTACACATAAGGATCCAACAAAAAAATAAGTATCAAAGGGGAAATATAAAAGAAAAGAGGAAATTAAAGTGGCTAAGAAAATAGGTCGAAATGATCCGTGCTGGTGTGGCAGCGGAAAGAAGTATAAGGTTTGTCATGAGAACTTCGATAGAAAGCTTGATATGTTAAATCTTCAGGGACATATAGTTCCTTCGCGTAATATGATCAAGACTCCTGAGCAGATTCTTTTGATTAAAGAAAGTGCCAAGGTTAATGTTGAATGTCTTGATGTTGTGGCAGATAAGATATGTGCAGGAATGAGCACAGAAGATATCAATCGCATAATCAACGAGGTTTGTCAGAAGCATGGCGCAATTCCTGCTCCCCTTAATTATGAGGGTTTTCCTAAGAGCGTATGTACATCTATAAATGATGCAGTATGTCACGGAATCCCTGATGAAAATGAAATAATTCAGGATGGAGATATAATCAATGTTGATTGTTCAACTATTTTGAATGGTTACTTCTCAGATTCATCCCGTATGTTTATGATCGGAAATGTATCTGATGAGGCAAGGAAACTGGTAGAAACAGTTAAGGAAAGTATTTATATAGGACTTGAAGAGGTTAAGCCTTGGGGCTTCCTTGGAGATATGGGTCAGGCTGTACATGATCATTGCAAGGCTGCGGGTTACAGCGTTGTAAGAGAAATAGGTGGCCATGGTGTTGGTATTGAATTCCATGAAGAACCATGGGTAAGCTATGTTACTAAGCGTGGTACAGAGATGGTAATGGCTCCTGGAATGATGTTCACTATAGAACCAATGGTTAATATTGGTGGTCCTGAAGTATTCGTAGATGAAGAAAATGATTGGACTGTATATACTGAAGATGGTTCACTTTCAGCCCAGTGGGAGATACAGGTTCTTGTAACTGAGGATGGACATGAGGTTATATCCTGGTAAACAGCAAGTGGATATTATGTAAACATATATGCCTGGTTTTATTACCTTAAGATTAACATTTGATAATATATTATTTATTAATAATTATTATATATTTATTTTGTTTGTAATGAGGAAAAAATATGAAAAAAGCATTTGTAACCAAAGAAATGATTGAGGAAATTGTGAAAAAGTACCCTACACCTTTTCACATCTATGATGAAAAAGGAATCAGAGATAATGTAAAAGCTCTTCAGAAGGCATTTTCTTGGAATCCGGGATATAAGGAGTTCTTTGCTGTAAAGGCTACTCCTAATCCTACAATTATTAAAATCCTTCGCGAAGAAGGCTGTGGAACAGATTGTTCATCTATGGCTGAGCTTGTTATGTCAGAGAAGACTGGTGTAACTGGATATAATATAATGTTTTCATCCAATGAGACACCTGCAGAGGAATATGTTAAGTGTGCCCAGCTTGGTGGAATCATTAATCTTGATGATATAACACATATTGATTTTCTTGTGGATGCCCTTGATGGCAAGCTTACAGGTGAGGAGGCTGGAAGAAAGCTTCCAAGACGTATGTCCTGTAGATTTAATCCGGGTGGTCTTTTTAAGCTTGGTAAGAGTGGAGAGGATGTTCAGGTTATGGATAATCCTGGCCAGGCTAAGTATGGAATGACAGAAGAGCAAATTATTGAAGCCTACAAGAGACTTAAGGAACTTGGAGTTGAGGAATTTGGAATTCATTCCTTCCTTGCCAGCAATACAGTTACAAATGATTATTATCCTGCACTTGCTAAGATTCTCTTTGAACTTGCTGTAAAGATCAAGGAAGAGGCAGGAGTAAAGCTTTCATTTATCAATCTTTCTGGTGGTGTTGGAATATCATATCTTCCAGATAAGCCTTCAAATGATATTCAGGCTATTGGAGATGGTGTCCATAAGGTATATGATGAGGTTCTTGTTCCTGCTGGAATGGGAGATGTTGCGATCTATACTGAGCTTGGAAGGTTTATGCTGGCACCTTACGGTCATCTTGTAACTAAGGCTATTCATGAGAAGCATATTTACAAAGAGTATATCGGGGTGGATGCCTGTGCTGCAAACCTTATGAGACCAGCAATGTATGGTTCATATCACCATATTACAGTTCTTGGTAAGGAGGATGCTCCTAAGGATCATGTATATGATGTAGTTGGATGTCTTTGTGAAAATAATGATAAGTTTGCCATAGATAGAGAGCTTCCTGAAATAGAGATGGGGGATTATATAGTTATTCATGATACAGGTGCACATGGATTTGCCATGGGCTATAACTATAATGGACGTCTTTGGTCTGCGGAACTTCTCCTTCGTCAGGATGGAACAGTTACTCTAATTAGAAGAGCCCAGACTCTGGATGATTATTTTGCTACATTGGAAGGCTTCTGGGATATAGAGGTTTAATGTGAACGATTATAAGCGTGGACTTGTGGCAGGTATCCCTATTGCTCTGGGATATCTGTCAGTGTCATTTACATTTGGAATAATGGCAATTAAATATGGCCTTACTATATGGGAGGCGACTCTTATATCCATGACTAATCTTACATCTGCGGGACAGTTTGCCGGAGTTCAGATCATGATAATTCCAGGGCTTTGGCTAGATATGCTGATTTCCCAGCTCACTATTAATGTAAGATATTCCTTTATGTCGGTTGCTCTTTCTCAAAAGCTGGATGAAAAGTTTACCACCCTTTGGAAATGGATATTAGGCTTTTCTATAACTGATGAGATATTTGCGGTGGCTATAGGGGAAAAGAAGATTACAAGATCCTTCTGGCTTGGTCTTTCGACGCTTCCGTTTTTTGGTTGGACCATTGGTACATTTTTAGGCGCATTTCTTGGAAATGTACTTCCGGAAAATGTTCTAAATGCTCTTGGCCTTGCTCTTTATGGAATGTTTGTGGCTATAGTCGTGCCTGATATGAAGAAGGAAAGACCTGTACTTGTAGTAGTCATTATTTCGGCTATACTTTCTATATTATTTAATTATGTGCCTCTGCTAAGCAAGGTTTCGGTGGGAATAGCAATCAGTATTTGTGCTATTGTGGGAGCAGCTATTGTAGCTATTCTTTATCCTGTGGAAGTGGAGGAGGCCTGATATGAATATAAAAGTATTTTTTATATATCTGATCATTATGGCAGTTTCTACTTATTTAATAAGGGTCATACCCTTTGTGCTGGTCAGAAATCAGATTAAAAATAAATTTATAAGATCCTTCCTGCATTACATACCATATGCGGTACTTACGGCCATGACTATACCGGCTATTTTTACTGCGACAGGAAGTATCATATCTGCTGCCGTTGGGTTTGCGGTAGCGGTTTTGCTGGCTTTAAAGGGAAAGAGTCTTACTGTGGTAGCTCTTCTTTCCTGCGCATCGGTATTTATAGTGGAGTTTGTTATTGGTTATTTCTAGGGGGATTATATGCTGTAGAAGTGTATTGACTTTTATAGTTTATAATCAGAAAAGAAAGGGGTTATATATGAATAAACTTCTTATATTACTTTTCCTTTTTTCGGTAGGAAGCTTTGTGGGATGGGTTATAGAACTTTTCTTTAGAAGATATTTGGATCCTGTGGAAAGAAAGAAAAAGAAATGGGTAAATCCTGGGTTTTTTACAGGACCCTATCTGCCTATATATGGGTCTGGTCTTATAGTGCTTTATATTTTAGGGCACATTTCTATACCGTCTATTGGACAGGAGCATCCATTATTAGAAAAGCTCCTGATTTTTGTTATTATGGCAGCCTGTATGACATTTCTTGAATTTGTTACAGGTATGATATTTATCGACCATTTACATGTTCAGCTTTGGGACTATTCTTCTTATTGGGGAAATATAAAGGGAGTAATATGTCCTCTTTTTTCCTGCTTTTGGTATGCGCTGGCTGCTTTTTATTATCTTATATTACATCCGAGAGTTCTGGGAGCCTTAAACTGGCTTTCCCATAATTTGGCATTTTCCTTTTTTATAGGTTTCTTTTATGGTATATTTATGTTGGACTTTATATATACTTTCCATCTTATGGTTAAGATTAAAACTCTGGCAGATGAATACGAAATAGTAGTAAAGTATAATGCTTATAAAAGTAAGCTTATAGATATTAGGGAAGAAGCTAAGGAGAGAAGTTCTTTTTTCTTTTCTTCACGCCTTGGGAGTATTTCTGCAAGAGAGGTTTTTGAAAGATATAGGGAGAATTTCTCTGCAAAGAAAATGGTTATGAAACCAATTAATAAGATGAAGGATGCAGTGGAGAGGGTTCGTAAATAATCTGCTGAATATAAGTAGTGATTAATAATCTTAGAATACAAAAAATCATATAGAATCATAGAAAATCACAGAATATAAATAAATTCATAAATAAAATCATTATTTTAATCGGAAATATAATATGAGGAAAAAGACATTCAGAATTAATTTCAAAATTTCAAAAAAATTAATATATGTTATTGCTTCCTCTTTAGTGATAGCTGAGTGTCTGGGTAATATTAAGCTTATATCATTAGCTGGTCCCGTGGATGTATTTGAAGAAACTGTTTTAAAGGATGTTAAAACAGATAAGGATGATGCGGATGCAACTGCAGAAGCCAATAAGAATACTGCTGAAATTCTTGTGGAGCAGATAAAGGAAGTAAATGATAGGATTTCGCAGATTTCTTCAAAGATAGAATTCAGTAAGTCTTCTCTTGATGCTATAGATAAGGATATATTGGAATGTGAGCAGGAGATGACAGAGGCTGATGAAAATATCAGGGCCGAAAGAGCTAAGCTCTCGACTGCATTACAGACAATGTATGAGTCTAGCGGAAGTGATGACCTTCTTTCCTTGATGTTAAGGTCGGATGATGAGTATGATCTTATAAATAGAGAGGAATATGTATCGGATTTTTCTTCCTATATAAATAAAGAAATTGGAGATATTCAAGTTCTGGTGGACGAAAAGGAAGACCAGAGCTATGATCTGCTTCTTCTAAGGTCAGATAGGGAAGTGGAAGTAGAGAATTACGAGAATATACAAAAGGAGCTTTCTTCTGAAATTGATGAGCTTACCGAGCTCATGGAGGAGGCGGAGAAAAAGGCTGAGGATGCCCAAAGCTTTGCTGAGGAGCTTGCTGAAGAGGTTGCAAAACTGGAGGCTGAAGAAAGAGCGGCTCTTGAGAGAAGAAGCTATAATGGTGATACCAGTAATGTGGTATATGATGGAGATGGAACAGATTATTATTATGTTTCACCCTATCCCTATACAGTTGATGAGCTTGATATTCTTGCTGCCATTATACAGGCAGAGGCTGGTAGTGTAAGCTATCCGGGAATGATTGCTGTAGGAAGCGTTGTTATGAACAGGGTGGAGGACAGTAGATTTGCCAATACAATATCAGGTGTTATATATGCTCCCTATCAATTTGAACCTGTTTCCTCAGGAAGTTTTGCGGTAATACTGGCTCAGGGGCCGGTGGCTGCCTGCTATCAGGCGGCTCAGGATGTTCTGGATGGGAAAAGAAATGTGCCAAATTTTTATTTTAAAGCGGCCTGGTATGCTGAGGAGCATGGGATATCTGGTGTGAATATTGGTGGAAATGTATTTCACTAAAATATATTTACTAAGTTTTGCATTATTAATATGTAGTCATGTTTTAATGAATAATATTTCAACCTATTTTATTTCATAATATTTTATTTGAGGGTTATAAATATTTATTAATTACATTTATAAATATTTTTATTCATAAAGTTTCAAAGTAATATTTTGCGTATTTTTTACGGAGGATCGGTATGATTACAATATCAGTAGATGACGAGTTGAATGTAGCTGAAGAAATATCAAAAATGATGGGCCAGATAGACCCTTCAGGAACTCATAAGCCTTTTTCTAATGTTGAGGATGCTCTTGATTTTGTTGATGAGAATAAGCCTGATGTAGCATGGCTGGATATAGAAATGCCAGTAATGTCAGGTCTTGAAATGGCTATGAAGGTAAAAACCCTGTCACCTAAGACAAATATTGTATTTGTAACAGGTCATGATAAGTTTTTGTATCAAGCCTTTCAGCTTCATGCCAGTGGTTTTATTCTAAAGCCTGCTACAAAGGAGGCTCTTGAAAGAGAACTGGAAAATCTTCGTATGCCTGTTGAACCTAAAAGTGAGGGGCTTGTGAGAGTTCAGTGCTTTGGCAATTTTGAGGTTTTTGATCAGGATGGTAGTCCTATAAAGTTTAAAAGAAGTAAAAGTAAAGAGCTTCTTGCATATATGATAGACAGAAGAGGGGCTCTTTGTTCTATAGGTGAGCTTTGTGGAGTTCTCTTTGAGGATAGGGAAGAGGATAGGGCTCTTAAGAAACAGCTGAGAGTTTTCCTCTCTAGTCTTAAGGATGATCTTGAAAAAGCCGGAGCAGGAAAGATATTTGTTAAGGGCTGGAATGCTTATGGCGTAGATTGTTCTCGTATTGATTGTGATTATCTGAATTATCTTAAGGGTGACAGCTATGCAGTTAACTCCTTCCTGGGTGAATATATGCTTCAGTATTCCTGGGCTGAGATGACACTTGGTGAAATTATCATGAAGTCGGAGTCCTTTGACGATTAAGTTATGATTTTGTGTATATAACAGAGATGATATTATGACGAAAAAAATTGATTATAAAACAATTAGAGTTTTGCCATATACTGTTCTGGCTCTTTTGTTGGCTACCCTGCTCATTGTTGTGGCTTTTTCGGTATATTCGGGAATGCTTATCAACGGGACTCTTACCGTGCATCAGATAACCAATGGTGCCTATATAGTTTGTTACTTTATCAGGTATCTATCGGTTGTGGCTATTTTTATATGTCTTTACAGATTGGCTGATCTTAATAGGTGGATAAGATTATCCTGTTTTATGTGTATATCCTATATGATCGCGGAGATGGTGAGCCGAGTCGGTAAATGGATGGCTACTGTTTTGGATGGACATATCAGTATAGATATAGGTGCCCTGGTGGTAAATATATTTCCTAATCTGTTTGTTATAATGATTATAGTTTTTTTACTAAACGCTATAAATGATATTTATTCCCGGATGGGAGATAATGAAAAGGAAAAAAATCGATATATAACTAAGGGAAGGTCCGCTAAAAATCTTAAACCATATTGGGTGATAGGCGTGCTTTTTCAAACTATAATCTCTGCTCTGCTCGTTCCGGTAATATATCTTTTAGAGGATGGACCGGCTCATTTACTTGCCTGGTGCATGGTGTTGGGCGTTATAATAATGTATGTGACAGTTTCTACTATGTTGTATTTGAAAATTAATGGATTCTGTTATGATTTCTACATTTATAATTATAACAAGGGTAATTAGACTTAATTATATTCATTAAACCCAATAATCAGAGATTTAATTTTAATTAAGGAAGGTGGTAGGAATGAGCTTTGCTACAGTAGACTTTAATAATGTCGTAACAATAGCAAATCTTATATGTATATTTGTATCCATGCTGCTAGGGATTATTGTACTTATCACTTCTATACAGATGAGGGTTCATAATTCCAGAATGGGATGGTTTATAGCATCTATATGTGTTGTAATGGGTGGACTTACCTTCCAGCTTGGAAGCACCCAGGTATATTCCCGAATATTCTTTTCTCTTGTGGCTCCCCTTTTTGGACTATATTTTATAGATACTGAAAGAGAGGAAGGGCAAAAATGGGACGGTAAATTCTGGACAACAGTTCAGGGCCTTTTTTCTCTGTTGGTTCTTATTCTTGCATTAAGTGAAATAGAAGAATTTTTTGTGTATTCAGCATTTCTTATACAGTATATGGTTGTGATAGTTATGCTTCTTGTTTCATCTAAGAGAATAAGAGAAAGTATAGGATTTCTTCTAGCCTGTCTCTTTCCGATAACTACTTCTCTTGTTGGTATGGGTGGCTATGGACTTCATTTTATGGGTCTTGGTATTATAATGATGCTTCTGATAGTATTTTTTGGTTATCAGATGGATATGGAAAGAGAGCTTCTAGAGAGGAAGGTTGAACTTACAGAAAATAGGGTTTCACTTCTTATGGAACAGATACATCCGCATTTTATATATAATAGTCTTCAACAGATAGCGCTTCTTTGTGATGAGGATGCTGATGCAGTTAAACCTGCTATTTTTAATTTTTCGGCTTATCTTAGGAAAAATTTTGAGGCTTTAACAAATGAAAAAATGATTCCTTTTAGTCAGGAAATGGAGCATGTGGATGCTTATGTGGCCCTTTCGTCTATACTTCCTTCTAGAAATTTCATTGTAAAAAAAGATTTTCAGATAAGTGATTTTTATCTTCCGGCTTTAGTTATCCAGCCTCTTGTGGAAAATGCGATATACTATGGGCTAAGTATGAGTGAAAAGGGAGATGAAATTCTGATACAGACAAAGGAAGAAAAAGGATATATAATTATTACCGTTAAGGATGATGGCCACGGTAAGAAAACAGAAATAAGTACACAGAAGAAGCATAAAAGTGTGGGTACGCAGAATGTTAAAACCAGACTTTCTCTCCTTTGTGATGGGGAGATGACACTTAATAAATCACCACAGGGAACAGAGGCGATTATAAAAATACCTGCTAACAAAGCAGTAAAAAAATAAAATCGTCAAAACGCCCTAAAAATATGGACGAAAAATGATTTTTATTATAAAATTTAGACAATTATAAAAAAAATATTATAACTTTTATATTTGTTGCGCTTTTGTTGTTATTTACTTGATATAATCGAGCCATAAGAATAAAAGCTTTGAGAACAAGCAAAATCTACTATTAAAAATATCCAAGGAGGATGGGAGAAATGAAGAACGAATTAAAAAATGATGTTATGAAGAGCCTAAATTCATTCAAGTCAAGCAGCAAGGCTTGTGGTGTGATGAAGAAAGCAGCAGTTGCATTTGCTACAGCTTATACTACACTTGCTTGCAATGCTACAGCATTTGCGGCAACTGAGGCAGCGACACTTGCTGTTGATAATGAGCAGGGAGCAGATCTTGATGGAGTTGTAAGTCCAATTGTGGGTCTTATCAATTCTTTTGTAAATCCACTTCTTGCACTTGTAGGTGCCGGTGGAGTTATCTTCTGTATTATGCTTGGTGTTAAGTATGCAACAGCTGAGGAACCACAGGAAAAGGAAAAACGTAAGCAGTCACTTAAGACGGCCATTATTGGTTTCGTGCTTATATTTGTTCTGATTGTAGCGCTTAAGCTTTCAATTGGACCACTTACAGATTGGATGAATAACTCTATTCAGTCAGGAAACTAAAAACTTACTATTTATATAATGTGTATGGGAATATAGTTCTTTGCTATATTCCCCATTGTATTTAAGTGATAATAATTTTAAATTCTGAAGGATTTAAATCTGTTGAATTGATAAAGCTATATTGCTTTATATTTTAAATATTAGATATAAAAATATTTGATTAAAAAATAGTAGAAACATGGGATAAAGACTATGAAGAATAGGAAATTAATAAAATCAAATATAGGAAGAAAGTTTCTGGCCTTAGGAACAGCTTCGGCTATTCTTGCTTCGTGCTTAGGACCTTGGAGTTTGGAGGCTGTTAATGCCACATCATCTGATGATTCCGGGCAGACAACCGAAACAACAACTGAGTCATCGGCAGACTCATCTTCAAAGGAAGAGGTGGTTGAAGAAGAGGATTTATCCAATGTTATGGAACCTACTATGGGTTCTGTTATGTTCTGGGAATGGGAAAAGCTTGGCGATTATAATTATGTGAGGCTTTTAGGAGATGGTAAATTTCATGCGAGTCTTTTCAAAGTATCAGGAAGAAATACATTTATTTCTACTTATGCTGATGATGAACATATATTTTTGCCTCAGAACACAGGCTATAATTCGGAGATGGCAGATAAGGGCTATGATGATTTAAGATATGCTTTTAATAAGACTGAGTATGATGCTGCAGTTAATGCTCTTGGGGTTAATGCTGGTGTATATGATCAGTACAGGAGTATGTTCCTTAGGGCTGATGATGACGGTAAGAATAAGATTCCTAGTTCGCTTCCTAATAAATTCTTTACTAATCAAGGATGCATGGGATGCCTTTGGGTTAAGTATGGTGATGTAGGGGAAGTCCAAACTGGTGATAATGATGTGGGGCTGGAAATTGCACTTACTCCTTCAAAATGTAAAAATGATCCTCTTTCAACAGCTTATTTGAATGTGGGATATGATAAGCTAAATGATAGGTTTTTATATGTTCGTAAATCTGTTGAAGGAGATGGTGAAAAAAGTGAACCTGTTTTCGCAATGAGAGATTCTTATATAAATGATTTACCTGATATTGATCGTTTTGAAATGGATGTAACAACTAATTATAGTGCTGGTTCTAAAGCGGCTTATGGAGGAATATATATTCATAACGAAAGAGATAAGTGGGATGGTGGTTTAGACTATGATGGAAAGTCTTACTATACTGATCTCAACCTTACAACTAATGGATGGATTATTCCGGTAATTGATACATTAAATGTAGGAAACCGATTTGAATGTGTATATATAGGAACACCACATTCCTTTAACACTCTGGAAAGCCAGAGGGTTGATGAAGGTAAGATGCTGCCTATTACTAATTCTACGACTATAGACGCTAACGAGAATATATCTAATGTAGAGGGAGCAATTATACCAAATGGTGAAGTCATTACGGTAGATGGAACTCTGGTTGTAAGTGGTAATCTTATTAACAATGGTAAGATTAAAATCAACAAAGGTGGACTTCTTTTAGTTAAAGAGGGTGGATGTGTATCTCCTTACAGTGATCTGGCTAAGGGAAGTGGTGTAATAGAAAATGATGGTGGAACTATCATTATAATGGAGGGTGGAAGAATATACTGTATGACAACAGGTTCTCCTGCGGATTACACCACTACAAATTCTCCACTTATACTTACTTCGGGTGGTACAGTGATTAATTATGGCTTGCTTGCTGTCTCCAAGGGTATGGTTGGGGAAGGCAGCAAAATAGAAGTTCGTAAGAATGGTGGATTATTTGTTGGGTATGTTAGACAAGATGAAATGACCATGATGTATAATACTTCGGCAATAGGAACTTCTAATGGAAATGGTACTTCCTGGAGCGTTGATAATCTTGGGGCGTTTAATCCAATGAACATTATTGTTTATGAATTTTCAGATATAAAGATTGTCAGCAATGAAAAGGGGCCTAAGCATTCAGTCAAATTCACCTATAAGGGGAAGCGATATACTTTATATTTAGATAAGGATGATTATAGTCAGGAGCAGGCTGATAAAACTATAGATCCACAGCTTATTATAAAAGGATTTATCAATACTCATTATAGAGAAGAAATTAATTCTATGATCTTTGGGCTTGGCCTTCAATCCTATGAGTCGATAAAAAAGCCTACTGTTGTGGTTGAAAGCACTGCATATCTGAATGGAAAAACCTCAGAAGAAGCTGATTATGCATCGTCTTCAATGCTTAATATAATAGTTCCGGAGTACTAGGAACTATTGATTGCTTATTGATTGCAGTAAGTAAATTATTCGTATTAGTGTTATAATCAAAAGAGTAATAGCTTAATTGTTTGTTGGATTTTTTATAAATATAAAATGAGAATTTAAGGCATTTATTAAATTAATCTATTAAATGAATCTCTGTTGTTTTTATTAGATATTTATAAATTGTTATCATTGATTTTATATAGGAGAAATATATGAAACTATGGCATAAAATTCTTCTTAATTTAATGGTTTTTGTCCTTCTTGCAGGATTGGTGGGATTTATAATCAGATCATTATCTGGAGTAGCAACAAGTTCTCTCAATGAAGAAGGATATAAAATTACTTTTGGCCTCTTACTTGAGTGGCAGACCTGGGTGTATGGTGCTCTTGCTGGTTTGGTTATAGCTTTAATATGGCTTTTGTCAGGAAGCAATCTTGATTCTCTTTTGATGGAACATAGTGGAACCTTCTTGGGAAGTAAGAAGGGTAAACCTGATGTGGTAAGAGGGTCTTTGGAAAATAGTAGATTTCTTACAAATGCTGAGAGAGACAAGTATTTTCCTAAACATACCTATTCAGAACTTAATGGAGTAAAAAAAGATGGTATTCCAGTAAGAGCTGTCTTAGATAAAAAGAATTCTCTACAGGTTAATTTCCTTCCAGGAGCGCATTCTCTTATTATCGGTGCTACTGGTTCTGGTAAAACAACAACCTTTATAAATCCTATGATTCAGCTTCTTGCTTCAACAGCAGCTGGAAGCTCAATGATTATGACAGACCCTAAGGGAGAGCTTTTTGATCTTCATTCAAATTATCTTGTGTCCAGAGGCTACAAGGTACTTCTGCTTGATCTTCGTGATACTTATTCATCTTCCAGATGGAATCCTATGGATGGTATATGGGATATGTATCAACAGTATGTTGATGCTGGAAAGGGTATAAAATTCCATAAGGATTCAATGTCCAAATATCCGGATCTTAAAAGGATGGATGGAGAAGGTGAAGAAGGAAAGCCCTGGGTGGAATGGAGAGGAAAGGCTTATGCCGATCTTACTCATTGCCAGGATGATGTATCAGTTACTCGTCAGCAGTATTATGATGAAATGTACGAGGATTTGAATGACCTTATCTCTGTTATCTGTCCTATAGAGAATGAAAAGGATCCTGTTTGGGAGAAGGGTGCACGTTCTATAATTATGGCTACCTGTCTCGCGATGCTTGAGGATTCAGAGGATGAACGACTTGGTATGACTAAGGATAAGTTCAACTTCTTTAATATAAATAAAGCTCTTACAAATTCAGAAGATGAATTTGCAACATTAAAAGAATATTTTGAAGGACGTAATAAGCTGTCACAGGCATATACACTTTCTAGACAGGTTATGTCAGCAGCTGATACTACTCTTTCTTCATATATGTCTATTACATTTGATAAGCTGAATATGTTTAATGACCGAGGTCTTTGTGGTCTTACATCAGCAACTGATGTGCAGGCTGAAAAATTTGCTGATCAGCCAACAGCACTCTTTATGAAGATACCTGACGAGAAGGATACAAGACATGGACTTGCCGCTGTATTTATTCTCTGCATGTATAAAGCTCTTATCAAGGTTGCTTCTGCAAGAGAAGATCTTTCTCTCCCAAGAAATGTCTACTTTATCCTTGATGAGTTTGGTAATATGCCTAAGATAGAGAAGTTCGATAAGATGATTACTGTTGGACGTTCAAGAAAAATATGGTTCAACATGGTTGTACAGTCATACTCACAGCTTAATAATGTTTATGGTGAGAAGGTGGCTGATATCGTTAAGTCTAACTGTGGTATGAAGATGTTCATTGGATCGAATGATATTGGAACATGCGAAGAGTTCTCAAAGCTTTGTGGAAATATGACGGTGCGAACGAATTCCACATCTTCAAATGTTGGTTCCAGAGCAGGAGAGATGAATATTTCTTCGCAAACACAGGTTAGACCACTTATCTATCCTTCGGAGCTTCAGATGCTCAATAATAAGGAGAGTACGGGAAATGCTATTATAGTAACATTTGGTAATTACCCTCTCAGAACTCAGTATACTCCAAGCTACCTTTGCCCATACTATAAGATGGGAAGGATGAACATGGAAGAACTGAGAAGTCATATGTTTAGAGCAGATGAAGTTTTCTATGATCTGGATGTCAGAAATGAAATCGTTCTTGGAAAGAGCGAGGACGAGGATGACGAAAATATGGATGAGACAGCATAGTTACTTGTTATTTATAAAAGATTTTAGTTTCTAAAAAATCTTTTAATTAAAATTCTTAAGGGAGTACTTAAATGAAAAAATTCCTGTATACTGCCATCTTAATATCAGCTGGTTTGTCAGTTTTCTTTGGAGAAGATCTGGGTCTTATCTCTAAATTTCCTGGTGATCATTTTAGAGATGTTTCAAGGGTTTATGCTGAAGATTTAGATGGGGATGGATATGATGATGAAACTGGAACTGCACTTGATGGTGTACAGGAAGGGGATTCGGAATATTTTGATTATACAGGAGAATTGGATCCTATAACTGGAAAACCACTTTATGTAACTGAAGATGAAACGACTGGTATAGTTAAGATCAATGACAATTATAGTTATGATTTTGATAATATGCTTTATGTTTTTCCTGTTTCTGGGGGATCCTTTGGTTGTTCAGTGGCTGACGGAATGATTACTACAGGAGCTGTTCAGCTTGCTAAGGCAGGAGAGTACAATCTTTCGGTTTATAAGGATGGAGAAAAGGTTGGAGATTCACCTGCAAAGGTGTCCGATGCTGGAACCTATACGGTTATTACATGGGATAATACTAATGAAAAGCAGCTTATGTCCTTTACAATAATTCCTAAAACTACTGGAAAGATCAATCAGTATCTTATGCCCGATGGATTTGTAGTCGAGTCTGTAAAGCGGGATGGAGTTGAAACTGATAGAGTTTTTGGTCTTGTGGATATGTCCAAGGATGGATATTATGATATTTCGTATTCATGTACTACTACAGGACTTGATTATAATCTTCAGGTTTATATTGATCATATACCTCCTCAGGTTATATTTGAAGGAGTTGATAGTGATAATAAGGCTAAGGGGCCTGTGACAATTAAAGGCTTTGAAGATGGGGATACAATTAGTATAAAACTGGATGATAGAAACATTAGGCTAGATTCTGATCATACACTTAAAGATAGTGGTTACTATAAAGTATCTGTTTATGATCAGGCAGGAAATGTGACTCAACGGAGTTTTACAATTATGCTATATCTTAATGTGAAAACGACAGTTTTGTTAATATCATTTTTGGCAATAATCATTGGTGTGATAGTTGCACTATATATTACTAGAAAACGACTTAGAGTAAGATAAATAATTGGGAGTAAACTTATGGTTTGTTATGGCTTAGATATAGCCGGTACAATTGAAGATAAAATCAAGGGTTGGTGGGTAGAATTCCTGGAAAATGTTATCTGGAGAGTATTTTACTGGTTTGAAATACTTTTCTGCAAAACACTCTACTATTCCGAACAGCTGATTAATGTCTTTACCGGTGAGAAAAAAATTGAATATGGACCAGATGGTTCCGAAACCAAGACTACTCTTATAAGAGTTTTCTTCTTTCATGATAGTGTAAGAGGAATATATGGGGCGATGGCTTTGATTGGAATTACATTTGCCTTTGTTTTTGCTATAGTAGCTGTTGTTCGTAAGATTATGGATCTTAGAGATAAACAGCAGGGTATGACCCTTGGGGTAATAATAGGTAACCTTTTTAAGTCCATAATTATGATAGCAAGTATGAATCTGATTATGCTTATAGCTTTAGCTACAACAGATATTCTTGTTACCCAGGTAAGCATGGCGGTTACTAATTCAGGAAACTTTGTGCATGGTGCTAACACTATAACATTTACAGATGAGCAGTATGCTACCATGGGCAGGATATTTAATACAATAGGCAATTATTCAATCAATCCTTCTTATAGATCGCGTTATAATATAAATGCTTGTTATAATGATATAAGAGGTGATTTAAAAACATTAGCTGATCAGGGAGTTTTCAATTATCACTATGTTACATATAAAAGTGGCAGTGATTCAGTTGTGGAACCTACATGGCAGAGTCTTCTTGAGGATTTAGCCAAATCTTATGATTATAATAAGGAAGTTCCTCTTGATTCCTATGATGATGGTATGACATCAGCATTGCTTGGAATAATGGATACCATGAAGAAGAATTCTGATATTAAGGTTCTTCAAAGCTATGAAAGACATGTATATACAGATACTAATAATATATCTATGGATAGAATTATGTTTTTGGTTGGTACCATGGGAAATCTGGATGGTGGTGCAGCAGCACGTGTAGATACCTATAATGTAAGTCCATCCTTTGGGGATGCTGTAAGGTCGCCTTTTTATAATGGAGAAACCAGTATATATAAGTATTCAGAAGTTCGTAAATCTTTTGATCCTTCACCGGCTAAAACCAATTATGCATTAGTTTATGTAGCTACAATAGCAATGCTTCAGGAAATAGCTGTAATCATAGTTAACTGTTCTGTTAGAATATTTAACCTGCTTACACTGTATCTTGTTTCTCCACTTGTGATATCAGCTGTACCTATGGATGATGGGGCAAAGCTGAAACAGTGGACAACTGCTTTTCTTGTACAGCTCCTCGGAGTTGTAGGAATGGTACTTTCACTTAGGGTTTTCCTTATGTTCCTACCTATTATATGGGGAGATGAATTAAAGGTATCAGATAATATACTGGTTTCTTTGGTCATAAAAATAATTATTACATATGGTGCTATCACTGCTGTAAGCCGTGTAAATGGTATCATAACAGGTATTCTTGCTGATAGTGCAGGAATGCAGGCTATTTCTGCTGGTGATATGAGAAAGGAAGTTACAGAGTCTACAGTTGGTCAGACTCTTGGATCATTGACAGGTTCTCATATTTCTGGAAAAGTATGGAGCAAAACTGGTGGAAAACTTCTTGGTAAAGTTGGCATCGGTCCCGGCGCTAATGAACCAAGTGGCGGCGGTGGCGGCGGCGGTGGTGGCGGCGCCGACGATAAGAAAAAGGATCCTGAAAAGACCGCTAAGGAAGATGTTAAGAAGGATCGTCAGAAGCAGCGTGATATTAAGCAACTGAAGAATGATATCGATTATGCTTCACAAACCGGTAAGAACTTGCAAGGCAAGAAGGTTGGCGGTGAGAAACTTGATACCATGAAGAGACAGCTTTCATATATGGAGAATGGTATGAGCAGGGAGGAAGCTGGTTATGCTGCTGAAGAAAGCATTGCACAGGATAAGATCGATAGAGAAGCAGATGCTGAATATCAAGCTAAGGTTCTAAGAAATCCACCTCCTTCAAGACTTCCAAATAATCAAAGAAATAGTGCAAATCCTGCTCCTAGACCATTAAATAATAATGGAAATGGAACCGGAAATGGAACCGGAAATGGAACCGGAAATGGAAATGAAGATAACAATCTACCACCAAATCAAGGTAATCAAGTTTAAATTACGATAATTATGTTAATGATAAGTGTCAAAATGTTCTCCTTATTAAGGAGTAACATTTTGACCTTATGGTGTTTATATGGTTTTCTTTATTTTTGTTAAATAATAAAATCAATCAGGTATAAAACATGAGATTAATCCCAGGAAAAACTAAAGTAAAGATTGAAATCTTTAAAAGCATAACTTTGGCGGACCTTATAATAGGTTTAGTCGGTTTATCACTGGCTGCCCTTTGTACCATAACTTCTCTTCCAGGCCGTTGGATAATAGCTCTTGTTATAGTAGCTATTTTTGCCATGCTTCTATTAAGACTGGATGATGACCCAATGTATGTTTTTATTTGGCATATGCTGAGATATCTTGCTTATCCAAGACGTTATCAGAGAGTGTATAAGGATGATGATATAGTTCGTATGTCCAATGGTAGCAGACAGGATAATCTTGATGCTTTTTTTGATGGTGGCGATGTTTCTGAAGAAGAGAAGGCTTTAAAGCTGGAGGAAGAAAAAGCTAAGAAGCAGGAACTCAAGGCTATTATAAAAGAAGAGAATAAAATTCTTAAAAGTAAGGAAGCTACAGAAGAAGAAAAAAATGCTGTATGGGCTGCAAGAGCTGCTAGAACAGCTGAAAAGAAAAAAGAAAAGGAATCCACAAAGGAGGCCGATGCCAGCTTTAATGATATAAGTGAAATTATGCCTTATACAGGTATTAAAGATGGTTTTATTGAGTATGCAGGACAATACTATGGTAGTGTTATAGAGGTGGATCCTGTTGAATTTAGATTTTTCTCTCAGTATAGACGTAATAATTCTATCGAAAATTGTTTTGGTAAGATTCTCAGAGGCTTTTCTGGTGATTATGGTGCAAATATAGTTAAACTTCAGCGCCCGATAATCTATGATAAATATCTAGATTTAGAATATGATAAGCTTGATGCGTTGAAAAAATCTTATGAAAGTGGCCTTTATACAGAAGAAGAGCTTCAGGCTAGGGTTGAGATTCAGTATGATCGTATAAATGATATTAGAGAACTTTGCGATGGTAAAAAGGTTATTGAATCTTTTTATTATATTGTTCTTTATGAATCAGATAAGAGCAGGCTTGATATTATGACAAAGCAGGCTGTTCTTGCTCTTAAACAGGGTGAGCTTAATGTTACCAGACTTGGAGATAAAGAGCTTGCTATATTCCTTAAATATACCAATAATCTTGATTTTGAAGAAAATGAAATAGACAGTATTCCTGAAGATCAGTGGATTAACTGGACTATGCCGGAAAGTCTTAAGTTTTCTATGCGTAGAATTGAAGTTAATGGGCTTGTTACTCACAATATGAGAGTAATAAGTTATCCTTCAGCTGTTGGTGATGCTTGGTTGGCAGGGGTTATGTCCTTCCCTAGTACTAAGGTTGTGGTTAAAGCTACACCTATGGATAGCGCAAAGGCTATTAGGGCAATAGACCGTTCTTTGGCTGAGTTAAGAGGTCAATATATGAATACCAGTATTGATTCTAAGATGCTGGAGTTACAGGAGCATATTGAAACTCTTTCCTCCTTGCTTGTAACATTACAGCAGGAAAATGAAGCTCTGTTATTGGTTAATATTTATATAACTGCATATGATGCTGCACTTACAGAGAGTACACCAACACTTTCAGAGAATTTCAAGACTGAGATGCCATATGTGGCTGATATGAAGAAAACTGTAAGAAGAAGCTGGAGCGAAGCAGGTATGAGGCTTTCTGGAATGGATTTTCTTCAGATTCAGGCCTTTATTGGTTCGCAGATTTCAGCTTATGATCCACTTATTAGAGAGGCCAGGGGAATTCCTTCTAATACAATAGCGGGAATGTTTCCTTGGATTTTTGCGCATATTTCTGATATGGGTGGTATTAAGCTTGGAGAATCTGAGGGGGTACCTGTATTTATTGATTTCTTCAGGAGAGATGACGAAAGAGTTAATTCAAACATGGTAATCGTTGGTAAGTCTGGTTCAGGTAAGTCTTATGCAACCAAGTCACTTCTGACGAATCTTGCTTCTGAAGATGCTAAGATATTTATACTTGACCCAGAAAATGAATATTCTGAGCTTGCTCATACCTTACATGGAAAGGTTATCAATGTTGGAAATGCGATGTATGGAAGACTTAATCCATTTCACATTATAACGGCTTTGGATGATGATGAGGCCGGTAATGAAGGTGGTGGCCCGGGTGGAAGCTTTGCAACCCATCTTCAGTTCCTGGAGGAGTTTTTCAAGCAGATTCTTCCAGACATTGACAAAGATGCTCTTGAATATCTTAATTCCCTTGTTGAAAGATTATATCTTGATTTTGGTATTACACCTGAAACTGATCTTTCTAAGCTTTCTGCCGGGGATTATCCTATATTTGATGACTTATATGACATAATTTTGTCCGAATTTGAAAGAACAAATAATGAGTATTTAAGACAGCTTCTGAGATCACTTGTAAATTACATTTCTAAGTTTGCAACAGGTGGACGTAATGCAAATATATGGAATGGTCCATCTACAATCACTACAGATGAGAACTTCTCTGTATTTAATTTCCAGTCTATGCTGGCAAACAGAAATTCCACAATTGCTAATGCTCAGATGCTTTTGGTACTTAAGTATATAGATAACGAAATAATAAAGAACAGGGATTATAATTTTAGATATGGATTAAGCCGTAAGGTTGTAGTTGTAATTGATGAGGCGCATGTCTTTATTGATACCAAATTCCCAGTTGCTCTTGACTTTATGTTCCAGCTGGCTAAGCGTATCCGTAAGTATAATGGTATGCAGATTGTTATTACACAGAACATTAAGGATTTTGTGGGAAGTGAAGAGATAGCAAGAAAATCAACGGCTATCATAAATGCTTGTCAGTATAGTTTTGTATTTGGACTTGCACCAAATGATATGAATGACCTTGTTAAGCTATATGAAAAAGCTGGTGGAATAAATGAAACAGAACAGGAAGATATTCTTGGTGCAAAACGTGGACAGGCATTTACTATAATGAGTCCTACTTCAAGATCCTCCTTTACCATAGATGTTCCATCATCTTTTGTTGATATGTTTGAAAATCCAAACTTTGAGAGTAATTACTTCTTTGGTCATGAAGGCGCTCTTGTCTGGGAGGATTATGTGGCTGACAGTAGAGAGATTCATGAGAGTAATTTCCTTGAGAGAAAGAGGGAAGAAGAAGCTGAAGCTGTCAGGGAAGAGAAACATGTTTCTTCGCTTACATTTGCGGAAATCAGTGAGGAAGAGGCTGAGGCATATCTTACACGTGATAGGTCTGATGAGTCAGAAGAATCTGAGAATAAACAATCTGCTCTGGATAAGAGAATTCAGGCTGAGAAATTAGTAAACCAGAAAGAATATGATATGGCTATGGGCCGTTTCGGAAGTATAAATCTTCAGGAAGTTAATGAAGATGAAGCTGATTCTGAGGATGAGCTTTACGATGAAGAAGATCAGGATTATGAAGAGGATGATCAAGAAGGTCTTTATGGTGAAGAAAATCAGGATTATGAAGAAGATGATCAAGATGATCTTTATGAAGAAGAAGACCAGGATTATGAAGAGGATGATCAAGAAGGTCTTTATGGTGAAGAAGACCAGGATTATGAAGAGGATGATCAAGAAGGTCTTTATGGTGAAGAAGATCAGGATTATGAAGAAGATGATCTTTATGAAGAAGAAGACCAGGATTATGAAGAAGATGATCTTTATGATGAAGAAGACCAGGATTATGAAGAAGACCAGGATTATGAAGAGGATGATCTTTATGATGAAGAGAATCTGGACTCCCAAGAAAACTTTGAGAATGAAGATGAGAATAGGCCTGCAAGGATTTCAACAAGTAAGTCCAGGACTGTAGCATCACTTAATACTGGAACAAGAATAAAGGAATCTAATAATAGAATTTTCTTATCCTCCGGTACTCAGTTATCCAAACAGGATTTAGAGGAAGTACTTAATGAGTTTAGGATTTCCATGAGAGAAGAGATGGCAAGGGATCTTGAGGAAAAGCTTAAGTGGGTATCTCTTGGAGCAGGAATAGGACTTAAATCAGCATCAGAGGCTGTTACAGATGGAAAAAGAGGCTTTGCTGAAGGACAAGCATCTGCTAAGAGAAATGCTTCTTCTGTGAGAACAGGTAAAAAGTATTCTGATCAGTATGATGAAGATTATGATGAGGATATGGATGAAGAATTAGAAGACTTAGATGAAGAAATGACAGGTTCATATTTTTCAGGTGGAAATGGATTCGACTTTGGTTTTGATAAAGATATGGATGATGATTTTGAAGACGAATTAGATGATGATATGGAATTTGAAGACGAAGAACTGGATCTAGATGATGAAGATGAGGAATATGATCTTGATGATGAGGATGAGAATTATGATCTGGACGAGGATGAGGACTATGACGAGGACTATGATGCGGACGAGGATTATGATGAAGATGAGGATTATAATTTTAGTCTGGATGATGACCTTGACTCAGAAAATTCAGAAAATTCAGAGGATTCAGAGGATTCAGATGATGAATTCGATTTCTCACTAAGTGGTTATTCTGATGATGATGATGACTTTGATAGTCTCTTTGATGACGATGATGATTCAGATGATTATCAGCCTGCACCATTCCTTTTTGCTGAACTTTTGGCAGAAGCTGCTGAAGAATATGCAGATATGGATATAGAGGAAAGAATGGAAGAAACAGGTGAAGAAGTAATGGATATCACTGTTGAAGAACTTGGAGAATATATCAAGAAGAATAAAAAGAATAAATAAAAGAATAAATATAGGAATTAATAAGGAAATAATGTATTGGAGGATTTGTAATGGATATAAAGCTTGTTGACAGAGGTACAGAGGGCGAACTTCTTATGTCAGGAGATCTTGATACCAAAACATCAAGGGATGCAGATGTCCTTTTTGATCAGATGGCGGAGAGATTTACTAATATAACTCTTAACATGAAGGAGCTTGATTATGTTTCTAGTGCCGGGCTCAGAGTAATCCGAAATTTTTATATTAAATTAAGTCAGAAAAATGGAAAGCTGACCATCACTAATGTGAATGAGAATGTTATGGAAGTTTTTGAAATGACTGGACTGGCCGGATTATTAAATATCAGGTAAAACTCTAATTTTCCTGTTAATTACTTAGGTTTGTTGCGCTTTTGTTGTTCATAAATTGTTATACTGAGCACAAATCTAGTATTGTGGCATTTTATAATGCTTTAAATATGTAACAGGATTGCTAAGAGTGAAATTTCATTCTTATAAGATACTTTAGGTAAAGAGGAAATGATATGAAGTCTGATAAGTTAGTAAAACAGTATATAAAAAGAGGAATAGCAGCTTTTCTGGCCGCATCTCTTGCCATATCATCTGGCAGTGGAGGAGGTGGCCTTTTTGGCAACTTATTTGGTGGAAATAATGTTTCAAAGGTATATGCTTCTTCCAGCGGATTGGATGAGAATACTGAGAGTGCTTCTGAAGAAATTTCAACAGATACTTCAACTGATACAAGTCAGGGTATAGGTACAGGAACATATGATGTTGAGGCTGGTGGAGAAGAAGCAAGAACAGAATATCATGTTACAGAAAGTGGAACAAGGCCAGGTTATAAGGCATTTGCCAATATGGAACAATGGAAGGATCGTACTATATATGATGCACCGGAGAATACGTATTCCCTTACAGTATCAACGGGTGCTACTGATGGATCTTCTGTTCTGTTTTTTGGTTTCAAATATAAGGATACTAATGGGATAACCAGAATGCAGTATCTCTTTCCCCATCTAGATGCTTATGATAAAAGCAGGGATCTTCTTGAGTATTATGCAAATAATGAAAATCTTAAGGATACATATGGAAGTAAGCTTCTTAGTGGGCTTAATTATAAGGTTGATGAAGTAGAAGAAAAAACCCTTGGTACATATACAGTTCAGGATTATGCATTTATTACCGAGGCAGAGATAGCTTCTGTTGAATCAATTGACGTTTATATAGAACAGGGAAGCTGGACAATACAGGGTCTTTCATTATATAAGGTTGATCAATACAAGGGATTTGAAGAATATGGACTTGTTTCAGGACAAACCTTCCTTGATTTTTCAGGAACACTAATATCAGATGTTGCTAAGGCTAATGCTAATTCACAGTTAACTTTACCTACAAAAAGTGCAGGAGGAGATACTCTTGTCAGAATCGATAATGATACAACGAAAGAATGTTATATAACAAACTCAATTACTGAGGAAGATAGTAAGAAGGGATTTGCAGTAGATAGTTCTTTATATACCTTCAGAATGGATTTCTCAGATGTATATGAAGGTGGTATAGAAGCGTTTTTAAATGAGTCAGCAGCTTCTGTTAATTCTTATGATGGAATAGTAGAGGATGTGGCTTTGGAGCTTCAATATAAGGATGTTCATGGATGGACCAGAAAGGTAGTTCTGCCAGTTATCTTAAGTAGTTATGCCATGGTTAAGGCTAATGTTGGGGATAAGAGCATTATGGGATTTGCCCAGCGTGGTGATACCATAGCATTTAATGGATTACTTCCAGATTTTAAGCAGGTAATGGGGAAGCCTATACTATATGTTGGAAGTAAAGCTAGAAGCGCTATTAAAAACTGGGGAGTTGTACCGGATACAACTACTTCTGGAATGACAAATAATATGTCGGAATGTGAGACTGATGACATAAAGGTGGCTGGTATATCTTTATACAAGGGTGGTGTTACACCATATGTTATGGATGGAACAGATTCGGATGGTAATACTGTGGCCGGTGCTACGGTTCAGTATGCATTTGAGAATTCCAGTCCTATCTCTTATCAGACAACAGATCAGATGAATGGTCGTATGATAAAGGGTGGTGGATCAGAATCCTTTAAGATGGCTGATTATAAGGAAGGTGCGCCTATTATTGGTGCAAAAAAAGGACAGGATCAGTTCCTCGTTACCATTACTACAAGTGAAAAATCACAAACTACAGCTTCTGAAGATATGTCTATACAGCTCTTTTATGAGACTAATGATGGACAGAAGACCAATACTATAACATATAGAGCAAGATCTGCTGCTGACGAATATATGGGTTATTGGCCGGATAATAAGGGTGAGAATTTCCTGCAAAATTCCGGACTTGTACCAGGAGGTGCTTTATCCTTCCTGATTGAAGCAAAGGATTTTAAGAACTTCTATGGAGCAAAGGTTACTGTTATAGGTCAGAGAAACTGGGTAATGGATAATATTACCATATCTTATGTTCAGACCTATGATAATAGAATAGCATATGTTAAAGAAATTGAATCGGCTGGTGTTAAATCAAATTTCTGGATTGAACGTAAGGCTATAACTGCTAAGTTTTTTAACTTAAAAGGAATTGAATATACAGTGGATGATGGTAGTGGTTCGGATGAAGGAACAGGAGCATCTACTGGACAGGGTAAGGTTCAAAAATTGGATGAAGATGGAAATCCAATGTTTGATGAAGATGGAAATCCTGTTATGATCGATTATTCTGAAGCTGAGGAAACCAGTTCAACAGGTGAGAAGGTATTCAAGGCTGGAGAAACCTATACCATAAACTTTGGTGGAGAAACCACTGTAGATATTGATAATATAGATTATTCTGAAGTCAGATATGAAATGAGCTGGGCACAGACTCAGATGGATTGGGGCTTCTTCAAGGCTAAGAAAACATATGATATAGAAGTTGATGTGGCAGATGATCCTGATTTTGATGATGGTAATGGTAATTCAGGTTCTACTAACCATTTCTTCTTCCAGCTAGTATTTAAAAATGGTAATAGTGCTTATGTATTAGCAAATCAGCAGTTGTCAGCCGATGGTTTCCGATCTGGAAGACAGGAAACATTTTCAATATCGGTTAATCAGGATTATGGAGAGCTTACAGGCGTAAAGATTATTCCTGAGGAAGCTTCTGATGAAAATGATCCATTTGATAAACTTAATATAGCTAAAATTACTGTTTCAGAAGAAACAAAGGGTGGAAGCTTTATATCCTATATAATCGATCATGTTGGCTGGATTGATATTGATTTCAGAGATGAATTAGAGTCAGCATCATCACAGGGTCAGAAGGCAAGATATGAAGCAGATATTTCTAAGGTTTATAAAGTTTCCTATAAGGAAAGGAATGTAAAGCTTCTTTGTGAAGTGGCATATGAACCATGGAGTGGTGATTATGGACAATTTATAGGTTCTATAAGGGCTGTTGTAACTTATATTGATACAAAAGGTGAACAAAGAAATAAGGTGATTGATGTTGTTCGCGGAATGGCTGATTATCTGGAAACAAGTGTTGATTTTGTAGAAACCTATTTTGATGCAAAAACAGGTCGGGATGTAGTATTACCGGATGGTCTTGGAACCTATTCAGATCCAACCTGTATGATGAGACCAAATCATACCGATCGTTTTATCATACCAGCTATATCGGATCTTAAGACAATACAGAACATTACATTTTCCTGTATGAATGCAGGAGAGTATGTATCTCAATGGAATATAAGTCGAGTAACGGTTTCACAGGTTCTTTCAGACGGTGAGCTGAGGATGAATGATAATGATGAGTATGTTAGAGATATGACTACAAAGTATATTTGTGTAAGTGATAATACACAAACTCTTAATAATACTCTTCTTAAGAATACTATTACAACGATACCAACTATTAATTTGACACATAATGAAATTATTTGGAGTTCTGAAGAATGGGCTACACCAGTTACCAGATTGCCAGATACTTCAGATGATTCCATAAACATTTATGTTTATCCTACAAGTAATTCGTCTAATCCTTCTAACGCAGCAATGAGAGCTAATCTTAGATACAATACACTTGTATCTGGCTATAGAGCTATTGAAGCTGATAATCTACGCCATGCTACAGATGGAAGAGGACAGGATGTTTATTACATAAAGGGGCTTTCGGCTCAGGATTTTGGTTCGGCAGGAAAGCTTAAACTTCAGTGTATAAGTGAGAACATGTTTGTGGATTATGCCATTGTGGAACATGTTAGGTCTGACTCGGTAATAGGCATATATACATATGCATTTAATGGGGCTATGGCTACCATGTATCCATTCGCATCCCCAACAAGTGTTAATTCACATAATGATAACACTGAAGAAGTAATTGCTATACAAATAAATGAAGGAACACCTTTACAGAATCTTGTTCCTGAAGAAAATGATATAGCTGTTGGATTTACGTATACATCAACAATAGATGAAGGAAATATAATTTATCAGTCTCCTTATGTGTATTTGACAGATGTTGGTTATGAAAATCTGCAGGAAGGTTTATTTGCTGAGATACCATTTAATGTACCTTTCGTTAAGGAAATAACAGGTTACACAATAGCAGGTTACGGTAATATTTCTGCAAATATATATGCGGCAGCAGGTCAGGTATATGAGGTTGTAACTCCGGAGAAGATTGATAAGGCTGATGATGAGGCATCAAGTAAAACTCTTAAAAAGAGAAGCTATGCATCATTTAATGAAAGCTATGCATTATCATCAAGACTTACAAATCATACAGTAACATCTAAGGATGATTTTGGCCCTGATAGTGTAACACCTGTGGCTCTTACCTTTGAAACTGAGAATGCATCTAAGGATCTTGACAGCAGTACAAAGTCAGCAGTAAAGGTTAACTTTAAATATATTGCTCATGATGGAACAGAACCTACAGTAACATATAATGATATAACACCATATATACAGGGTGATACTAAGTCATTTGAGATAGGACAGAAGCAGACCGTTAAGATATTCCTTAAGGAAATGAATGCGGACAGGGATCTCTTATCTATGTATATAGTTCCTTACAACTTAAAGGTTCTTGAAAATACAGAGCATGTTACACTTCCGGATTCGGAAAATGATAGTTCGACAGTTCAGACAGTACTTGATGATGTAGGTAATGGTTCAGGTGTAGATTTAAATGACCAGAGTGTGGCAGATCATACTAAGGAAATTCTCGAAGGAAGAAATGCTTTCTGGGTAGTTGCCAGTTTGCATGTAGATCTAGGCTTTGGGGAAAGAACTATAGATAGAGCTGAGCTTAACCAGGAATTCTCAGGTCTTAATACAAATAATACACTGAGACTTACAAATATAAGGCAGATTATTGATATAACGGTAAATGCTGATCCTAAATCTAAGACAACAATTAAGACTGGTGAGAAATACACTATGGCAGCCAAGGTCGGCGATATAATTAATGGTAATGTCTTTGTTGTAAATTCTGAAAATGGTTTTGAAGTAAACGCAAGTCGTATAACTAGTGGGGCTTCAGTATCGGTAGCTTCTGCAATTACAAGTAAGTCTACAGAAAGCTTTACATTTACAGTACCACAAAGTGATAGTCCTAGTGCAGATATAGAAAATACTATCTATCAAATTGAGATATATCCTGTAGATGCTCCTGATTTGGTTGATATAATCGAAATTGTAGTTGAACCTACTCCTAAGGAAGAGGAAGAAAGTACAGAAGAAACGACAGAGGCCACAACAGAGGCTCCAACAGAGGCCACAACAGAGGCCACGACTCAGGCTCCAACACAGGCTCCAACAGAGGCTCCAACAGAGGCTCCAACACAGGCTCCAACAGAGGCTCCAACACAGGCTCCAACACAGGCTCCAACAGAGGCAGTTACTGACAGTGGAACAACAGATAAAGGTACTACTGACAGTGGAACGACCGATAGTGGAACGACCGATAGTGGAACTACCGATAGTGGAACGACTGACAGTGGAACAACCGATAGTGGAACGACTGACAGTGGAACGACCGATAGTGGAACTACTGACGGTGGAACGACCGATAGTGGAACTACTGACAGTGGAACGACCGACAGTGGATCATCTGACAGTGGCGGAAACTAGGTTATGTAAAATCAAGACGATTTAATTGTTAGTAAGGCAAAAGCTTGATTGACAATAATATTTTTATCATCATATAGGAATGGCACCAGAATAACTCTGGTGTCATTTCGGACGTGGTGAAGTTATTTAAAAATAAGGGGAATCGACATGAATAAGAAGTTACTTTTGGGTCTTATAATTGCCTTGATAGTTGCTTTAGGTGCATTTATTGTAATATTCAATGTTATTAAGAATAAAAAAAATAGGGTTTTTATAGATTCTGATTATCCGATAACATATGAATATAAGAAGGATAATACAGTTGTTCTTACTTTAGATGGTAGCAAAACAAAGAATCTTAAGTGGGCCTATGAGATATCTGATGATACTAAAGTGGCTGTTACACAGAAAGGTAAAGAAAAAGGCGGTAAGGTAAAGTATGTGATTACGCCCGTAGAATCCGGACTCTGTGATATAAGGTTTTATAGAAAGAATACTATTGCTGAATATGAATATAATGTTGTAAGTATGAATCTTCCTATTTATGTTACTGAGGTTGGAACAAAACTAAAGGTTAATTTCCTGGAAGATCCTATAATGGAAATCGGACCCGAGGTTTATGGAGAAGAAACTAATATTCCATTTTTATTATATGTAAATGAATATAATGAAGGTGAAATCAATTATCTTAAGGCTGATAATGACTGGGTATTTGATGATCCAAATAAGGTCGTAACCCTTGAAAGCTTATGGGGAGAAGAGGGTTACGAGTACTATATTATTCGCGATTTAAGAGATGAAAATGGTTCTTTAGCAACAGGGACAGATGCTAGTTCAGTGGATTTTGAGCAATATGGTTTTGATGCTGATTCAGCAGAAGTTTTAAATCAGGCTTATGGAGGTTCTTTAGGAGATGGAATGAACCATGAAACAACAATTACCTTCACTAGTCAGAGCGCTGGAGTGACAGAGTATGTTGATGTGTTTATTGATACAACTGGAAAAATGACACTAAAAAAAGGTGAGGCGCCTAAGAAATAATAAGTGAAAACTAGAAAAGAAGTCCAGAAAAGAAGTCTAGAAAAGAAGTCTAGAAAGGAAATCGGAAGTGTCTAAGAAAAATAAAGAAAAAAATAGTAAGAAACAAAATAGACCTAAAAGAATAAAAAGAGAAAAGAATCCTCTTGATATGGAGGCTAAAAAGGTACTTCTTAATCAGGTGGAAATTGATAAAGATGGACATTATAAAACAGTTGATGAATTCCGATTTGCTTATTGGGGATCAGGTGATGGTGAAAACAGAGTAAGATTCTTCGGAGTATCCAGAAAGGATGTATTTTATCAGTCTGAACAAAATATGAAAAAGGTTCTTGATAAGGCTGGTAAAGCTATGGGTAATATTGGCCGTGGAATCAATCTTAAATCTAGAGATGATGCTGTTGCATGTATAGTTAAAACATATATATTTTATCCTGTTGTTCTTATCTTTAGAAAAGAAGAGGAAAATTTACAGCTTACGGGATATACTGCAAGAACATTTTCAGCACCAATTGCACTTTCAGTAGCTATTAGGCTTTTTAATAAGGCGTTGGATGATTCTGTTGAAAAAATTGAAAATAAGGAAGGCATACTTGAACGTATCAGAGAATCCCGACTTAGAAGAAAGGCTGAAAAAGAAAAGAGAAGAGACTTTTTAAAATCCGAAATAGAAGAATCCGAAATAGAAGAATCTGAAATAGAAGAATCCGGAATAAAAGAATCTGAAATAGAAGAATCCGAAGAATATATAGAAGCTTCTGATATTGAAGAAAATATTGAAGATGATTATTCAGAAGATACATATAAATAACTTTTATTTTCGAAGTGAATATTGTTATAATAAGAGTCAGGAGAAGGTAATAATATGGATAATAGCGTGGGTGATTTTAAAGATATTATACATATCGGAAATGATGATATGGTTATGCCTGATTACAAAATTCTTGATGATGGAAGGACTATCCTTATTGATGCAACTGAAGAAGCGATAGATCCAGTTCAGGATTTCATCAGAACAAAGCTTAAAGCTTATGGGGTGTCAGTTAAGTTACTAGCTCAGATTCGTCTCGCAGTAGAAGAAATATTTGTTAATATTATTTCTTATGCTTATAGACCTGACGTTGGTAAGGCTGAAATACATTGTGAGGTAACGGAGAATCCTTTGGTTGTAACTATTCAATTTATGGATTCAGGTAAACCATTTGATCCGCTTAAGGTTGCTGAGGCGGATACTTCTGGTGCAATGTTTTTGGAAAGACCAGGAGGTTTTGGTATTCATCTAGTTAAGAATACTATGGATGATATTGAATATGAATTTAAAGATGGAAAAAACATTCTCAGAATAAAGAAAAATCTTAATTGAATTTTATGCAAACTAATATGTCACTGATAGACTAGGAATCCTTTTTGTCTTCAGTGACATTTTGAGATTGAATGGAGGTTTATATTGAATCTTATTAAAAAAATTGATTCAAATATATATATTACAGTTTTAGGATCTATGACCCTTATATTACTGGTCTTTGCTGTTATAGTTCAGGCTATTGGTTATTTTGGGTTCACAAGCTCCTTCGAGCGTGAATACGAAGATTCTGTTTATAAGACTGCAAGGCTTTGTGTTGATGCTCTAGGATATAACGATTTTAAAGACTATAATAAGTATTCTATGGAAGAGATGCGTGAGGTTTATGCGCTTGGTGATTATAAGGCTTATCAAGAATATTGTACGGAGAATGCAATAGAAGGAGATGAGCTTTATTATGTTGCAAATTCATACTTTTCTATTAAAGAATATATATCTCAGGTTTGTAATACTATGGGAATGTCCGTTATATATATAATAGTTCCAAGTGATGATTATGAAACCTATACAAGTATATTTAACTGTCTTAATGATGATAGTCCTTATGAGGAATGGGAATTAGGCCATGTTGAGAAAACTTCTGCCGAGGACTATAAAGAAGCCTATAGGAATATTATGGAGGGAAAATCTCAGGCTCAGATAGTGGAAAGGTATAATGATCTGGGAGATGGGATTCCTCATATCACAGCATTGACACCTGTTAGAGAAGCGGAGAGTGGAGAGGTTATTGGAATTCTATGTGTACAAAGATATACACAAGAACTTACAAGAGTAAGAAAAAATTTTGTTCAGGGTGTCGGAGCTATTGGAGTCATTTTTGTTATTCTCCTCATACTTTTTGAATCAAGGTACCTTAGAAAGAGAATAATAAATCCTATACTTGATATCTCTAAGGAAGCAGAACGTTTTGCAAAAGAAAATGTTCGTAAAACCGATGTACTTGACAAAGATTCATATGCTGTTAGTGAAATAAAGAATCTAGTTAATGCTGTAGATAAGATGGAAGGAGATACTCTTAATAATATTGATAACATAAAATCGATAGTAGGAGAACAGGAGAGGCTATCTGCTGATCTTTCATTGGCTTCCAAAATTCAGATAGGGATGCTTCCGTTAAAACATCAGCTGCTTAAGGAAAGGGATGAGTTTGATGTACATGCAACAATGACTGCTGCCAAGGAGGTTGGTGGTGACTTTTATGATTTTTATATGATAGATGATAAACATCTGGTCATTGAAATAGCAGATGTATCAGATAAAGGACTTGGCGCGGCATTTTTTATGGCTATTGCCAAAACTCTTATCAAATCTCGTGCTGGTCTTGGCGGAACAGCAGCTGAAATTATAGCATATGTAGACAAAATGGTTGCGGAGAAAAATGTAGCTGGAATGTTTGTTACAGTATGGTTTGCAATAATTGATCTGGAAACCGGACATACAAATATATGTAATGCAGGGCATGATTATCCTGCAATTATGAAGGATGGAAATGATTATGTTATAAATAAGACTCCTCATGGGCCACCGGTGGCTTTTCTTCCAGAACCTAAATTTGTTGATTATGAAATTGATTTATCGCCTGGTGATAGGATTTTCCTATATACAGATGGCCTTAATGAAGCTAAAAGATCTGATGGCCAGAGATTTGGTCTTGAAAGACTATTAAAGGTCCTTAATGCTCATAAGAATGATACCAATGAAGTGTTGATTGCAGCAATGACAGATTCTGTAAAAGCATTTACAGGTTCAGAGCCTCAATTTGATGATATGACTATGCTTAGCTTTACATTTAATAAAAAAATATAATTTTGCTAAATTATATGTTCAGATATAAACATATGTAGTTTTGTTACGCTTTTGTTGCGCATTGTCATGTAATATATGGGAAAGTATAAAACTTTATAGGTTTAGGAGGTTATATATGAAGGATATTGATAACATTAATAAAAATATTATGAATCAAGCTCGAAGTAATATTGAGCAAGTAAAAAATGAGGTGGAGAAAGACCAAGAAGATATTACACGTACTTTTTCATTTTCTAATCCTATGCAAACTGGAGTGCTTGATGATAAAAATATTTTACGTGATATAAATAGTCTAGATGATTATGATATTGGACATAATAAGAAAGAGGGAAAAAAACTAGGGGAGACTCAGGGGAATAACCTGGGAAATGAACAATCTCCAAACCTGAAAAAGGAAGAAGGTCAGGAAAAGAAAGATAATCAAAACCAAGAAGGTCAGGAAAAGAAAGATAATCAAAACCAAGAAGGTCAGGAAAAGAAAGATAATCAAAACCAAGAAGGTCAGGAAAAGAAAGATAATCAAAACCAAGA